>NZ_JBFODM010000086.1:0-132114 GCF_040908325.1 Aeromonas sp. R4-1 | reverse complement strand
GGGTATAACCCATCAGGTGGTGCGCAATCGTCAAGGCGAACGGGTAGTCGGTGCGTATCACATCCAGCATGTGAACGGATATCACCATCGGTTGAAAGAGTGGATGGAGCGGTTCCATGGCGTGGCGACGCACTACCTGAAGAACTACCTGGGTTGGCGCCGGATGTTGGAGCGTTACGGAAAAGGCGTAAATATCAAAGCATGTTTGCATGAGGCGCTGGGGCGCCCCATGCAACACGTAATTGGGACATAGCCTTTTTTATGCCAGTTTATGGCGATAGAGACAGTTATCCATTGCCAACATGGCTGGCCGCCGCACAACAGGCAGCCATCACCCTTGATAAAATATAAAGAGAAATAAAATTTTAAAAACAAACACTTGCTACACACCACTACTTACCGCACAGATGAAACCTGCGCCCTTCTCCCCTCACCGCTTACCCATACCGCGCTCGCCCCGGCTCCCGGACTTTTATAACTTTTTTTAATTTTATTTGAGTGTCCTCTTCATCCTGACCATTGCAAAGTGGCGCCATTCCAGCGCCGGGCACTGTGACCACCGTCCGGCTGACACCGACTTGCTCATTTGATAATTGAAAGGATCCGAGAGATGAAACACTCCTTGATGGTAATGGGGTTGGCCGCCTGTCTGACATTGAGCGGCTGCCAGAATATGGATACCAAGAAAGTCCTGATAGGTGCAGCTGCGCTGGGTGCCATCGGCGCCGCTGGCTATTACGCCGGGAAAAAGTACAGCGATAACAAACACGAGCATGATGGCCAGCATGACGATAGCGATGACCAGCATATGGCCACCAGCAAGATGCCCCGTTACTGCTCGGGGGAAGCAGCCAGCAAATTCCATGTCTCCCCCCGCGATATCACCACCGAGTCGGCAGAAGAGAGTGGCCACAGATACAAGGTCTATGGCCAGTACGAGACCGACGATGATCTGGTCGACTTTACCTGCACCTTCAATCACGACGGTCGCTTCCTCTCGGTCGTTCGCAGCTGATTGGCCAGCGGTTACAGCCAATCACCACAGGCTCCCCATACAGGACACTCACGATGAAACAGCAACGCAGCATGATCGCCAGCCTCATTGCGCTGGCCCCATGCGCCGGTGCCGCCAGCGGCCACTCCGGGGTGGATCTGGCCAGCATGGATAACAGCGTGCGCGCGGCGGACGATCTGTTTCGCCACGTCAACGGCAACTGGCTGGCCCAGACCCAAATTCCGGATGACATGCCGGGGCAGACCATCGGCAATCTTTTGGCGGACAAGTCGCTGGAGGATCGCAAGGTGTTGCTGGAGGAGCTGCTCAAGCGCCCGCAACAAACCGGAACCCCTCGCCAGCAGATAGCCGACCTCTACGCCAGCTATCTGGATCAGGCCGGGCGGGATGCCAAAGGGCTGACCCCCATTCAGCCACTGCGCGATGAGATCATGGCCATCCATGATGGCGCCTCGCTAGCCACCTACTTTGCCCGGGTTAACAAGCTGGGCGGCGGCGCTCCCTTTGGTATCGGGTTCATGGCCGACAAGAAGCAGCCTGACAGCTACGGGATCTACCTGCAGCAATCCGGCCTCGGTCTGCCGGATCGGGACTACTACCTGAAAGCTGATGCCGCCAGCAAGACACTGCGGGCCAGCTACGAGCAGTTCATTACCGCCCTGCTCAACCATGCCGGCGTCGAGGGGGCGAGCGAGCAGGCCCATCGCATTCTGGCGCTGGAGACCCGGCTGGCCAGCCTGCAGTGGGACAGAGTCAAGCGGCGGGATGACAACCTCACCTACAACAAACTGCCCATCGCCCGCCTAAGTCAGTTGCTGCCCACCCTGGATTGGCAACGCTACCTGGCAGAGGCCGGTATCGCCGGGGAAAGGGAGATCATCGTCAGTGAGCCGGACTATCTGGAGAAGCTGACCGCCGTGATGCAGGAGACCAGCATCGCGCAGTGGCAATCCTACTGCCTGTTCCATCTGCTACGCACTTATGCGTCCTATCTCGACAGCCAGAGCAATGCCCTGCACTTCGCTTTCTACGGCACGACCCTGAGCGGCATCCCCCGGCAGCGGGAGCCCTGGAAGCAGGCCATGGAGGTGCTGGACGACTATCTGGGTCAGGCGGTGGGCAAACTCTACGTGGAGCGCTACTTCCCGGCCGAAGCCAAGGCACAGATGGCGACCATGGTACGCAATCTGATCGCCGCCTATCGCCAGGAGATCGGCGAACTCGACTGGATGTCTGCCCCGACCAAACAGCAGGCGCTGGCGAAACTGGAGAAGGTACGGGTCAAGATCGGCTATCCCGACCAGTGGCAGGATTACAGCGCAATCGAGATCCGTCCCGATGATCTGGTCGGCAATGCCCAGCGCGCGGCCACGGTGCGTTACAACGAGCACCTTGCCCGCCTCCATCAACCGGTGGATCGGGAGGAGTGGTTCGACAATCCGCAGACGGTGAACGCCTACTACAACCCGAACAACAACGAGATCGTCTTCCCGGCAGCCATACTTCAACCGCCCTACTTCGATCTGAAGGCGGATGATGCGGTCAACTATGGCGCCATCGGCGCGGTCATCGGTCACGAGCTGAGCCATGGTTTCGATGATCAGGGGGCCAAACTCGATGGCAACGGTGCCTTGCACAACTGGTGGGCTCCGGCCGATCTCAAGGAGTTCACCGCCAGAGCGCAAAAACTGGCGAAACAGTACGACCGTTTCGAGCCCATCAAGGGGGAGCATGTCAATGGCCAGCTGACCCTTGGCGAGAACATCGGCGATCTCGGCGGCTTGACCATCGCCCACAAGGCGTACCGGCTCGCCCTGGGCAACCGCCAGCCAGCGGTGCTCGATGGCTTCACTGCCGAGCAGCGTTTCTTTATCGGCTGGGCGCAGGTGTGGAAAGGAAAGTACCGGCCCGAGCTCGCTGCCGTTCTGCTCAAGACAGATCCCCACTCGCCGCTGGAGTACCGGGTCAACGGCGTCGTCGCTAATATTCCGGCCTTCTATAGCGCCTTTGCCATCAAGCCGGGAGACAAGCTCTATCTGCCACCTTCCGAGCGTGTGAAGATTTGGTGACCACCAGCAGGGGCCCTGGCCCGAAAAGCTCCAGCAGATGGACCACCTCCACCTGAGCTGAAGATGACCGACACAGGGAGTGTCTGTTTTACCCTGTCTGGTTTTTCCCGACCCACATGTGCCTGACCATGTGGGTTTTTTTGACCCTTTTGCTCTGCCCCTTCTCCTCAGCCTGCCCTGCTTTCACCCGATACGGCCACGGCAAACAACTCCGCTATTTTCTCGCCTTTGCCATTGGCTGAAAAACCGGCGGCGTAACCGCCATAAATCGGTTTACCACCACACTGGTCTGACCTATGGTAAAGCATATAAAAGATGCATCGTGGAGCTGCTTTTCCTATGAATGACCGAGAACTGCAACAGATCCTGTTTCGCTCCTTCGATGTGATCCCGCTGCCTATTCTGGTGTCCGAATCCATTGCCCGTCACGATGGCTGCTCACCCGACATGATCCCGCAGCGGCGCCACCGCTTCCTGAATAAAGCCTTCATTGAGCAGCTGGGCTACAACCTTGACGATCTGCCGGACATGGCTTCCTGGTTTCAGGTCGCCTACCCGGATGAAGGGTATCGCCGCACCATCATCAACTCCTGGCACTCCCAGGTGGAACAGAGCTTGTCTCAAGGGCTGGAGGTTGCCGAAATGCCTGCGCTGATCCGCTGCAAGAGCGGTCAGTCGCGCTGGTTTATCGTCACTGCCCAGCTGGGAGCCGATGCCATCCCGGATGGCCATATCGTCACCTTTCGCGATATCCACGACCTGCAGTGCATGGTGGAAGAGGTGAGCCGCCTCTCCTGCACCGATCCGCTCACCGAACTGACCAACCGGCGTGGCGCCCAACAACAGTTGCAGGCCCTTTGGTTGCAGGGTGAGCCCCTCTCGGTGGTGTTGGGAGATATCGACCATTTCAAACAGGTCAATGACCGCTACGGCCACCCTGCGGGTGATGCCGCGCTCTGCGCCGTCGCCCACGCCATGGCGAGCCAGCTGTTGCCGGGGGAGAGTCTGGCCCGTTGGGGCGGAGAGGAGTTCCTGCTGATCCTGCCTGGTTGCGATATTGAACAGGCAGCACGGCGCGCCGAACAGCTGCGCCAGCATGTCAGTACCACCCGATTGCCATGGCAGGGGAAACAGCTCTCCCTCACCATCAGTCTGGGGTGTGCCAGCATGAAGGGGCAGGAGAGCATCGACTATCTGCTGATGATGGCCGACCGGGCCCTTTATCAGGCCAAGGATCAGGGCCGTAACCGGGTTGTCATCTCGACGGAATAGAGTGATCACCAGAAAGGGAAGCCGAGTCGCGGCCATAAAAAAACCGAAGCACAAGGCTTCGGTTTTTTACTGCGCAACTGGCGTGAGCCAGCCGGGCATTACTTCTTGATACGGATAACCGGGGTCTCGCCCACAGTCACGGCACCAGTCATTTTGATCAGCTCTTTGATCTCGTCCATGTTGGAGATGACAACCGGAGTCAGGGTAGACTTGGCTTTCGCTTCCAGAACGGCCAGATCGAACTCGATGATGGTGTCGCCGCGCTTGACCTGCTGGCCTTCCTGAGCGATACGCTTGAAGCCTTCGCCTTTCAGTTCAACGGTGTCGATACCGAAGTGAACGAACAGCTCGATACCGGAGTCGGATTCCAGAGAGAACGCGTGGTTGGTCTCGAAAATCTTGCCGATGGTACCATCGCACGGAGCAACCATCTTGTTGCCAGCCGGCTTGATGGCGATCCCGTCACCAACGATCTTCTCGGCGAAGACAACGTCAGGCACATCTTCGATCGGCACGATTTCGCCAGACAGCGGAGCAAAAATTTCGATGCCGCCGGTGTCAGAGCTATCGTCGGAAACCAGTTTCTTCAGTTTATCAAACAGACCCATATAAAGCTCCTAGAGATGATTTGTCGCTGTTTGCAGCCGATCTTAGCAGACTGCTTTCTGCTTAATAAAGTTATCTACGCATGCTTCGATTTCAGCGGCGGTGGCAAAGCTCAGTGCTTGATCAGCCATTGCCTTCACATCTTCGAAGTTGGTGTTGCGGATAAGCTTCTTGATACGCGGTACAGAGATGGCGCTCATGGAGAACTCATCCAGACCCATACCCAGCAGCAGCAGGGTAGCGCGCTCGTCACCAGCCAGTTCACCACACATACCGGTCCACTTGCCTTCGGCGTGGGACGCATCGATAACCATCTTGATCAGGGTCAGGACGGAGGGTGACAGCGGGTTGTACATGGCGGAGATCATCTCGTTACCACGATCGACAGCCAGAGTGTACTGGGTCAGGTCGTTGGTACCGATACTGAAGAAATCCACTTCCTTGGCCAGATGATGAGCCATCACGGCAGCGGCCGGGGTCTCGATCATGATACCCACTTCAATGGATTCATCAAAGGCTTTGCCTTCGGCACGCAGTTCGGCTTTCAGCGTCTCTACGGTCGCTTTCAGGCTACGGAACTCTTCGACAGAGATGATCATCGGGAACATGATGCGCAGTTTGCCGAAGGCAGACGCACGCAGAATGGCCCGCAGCTGTGCATGCATGATGTCTTCGCGGTCGAAGAAGATACGCACGGCACGCCAGCCCAGGAAGGGGTTCATCTCTTTCGGGAAATTCATGTAGGGCAGCTCTTTGTCGCCGCCAATGTCCATGGTACGCACGATGATCGGCTGATCCGGCATCGCTTCGGCCACTTCTTTGTAGGCTTTGAACTGCTCTTCTTCGGTCGGCAGCGCGTCACGATCCATGAACAGGAACTCGGTACGGTACAGACCCACGCCTTCGGCGCCATTGCGGATGGCACCCTCGGTATCCTTGACGGTACCGATGTTGGCGCACACTTCGACCTGGTGACCATCCAGTGTGATGGCAGGCAGATCTTTCAGCTTGGCCAGCTCATCTTTCTCGGCCTGGAACTGAGCCTGGAATTTCTTGGCTTCGGTCAGCTGTTCCGCAGTCGGATTGATGATGATCTGGTTGTTGATCGCATCCAGCACCAGCATGTCACCGTTCTTGACGCGCTCGGTGATGTCGTTGGTGCCTACCACGGCCGGCAGCTCCAGGGAGCGGGCCATGATGGAGGTGTGAGAGGTACGGCCACCGATGTCGGTGACGAAACCCAGCACATATTTCAGGTTGATCTGAGCGGTTTCAGACGGGGTCAGGTCTTTGGCGACCAGGATCACCTCTTCGTCGATGGTGCTCAGGTTGACAACGGCGATGCCCAGTACGTTCTTGACCAGACGGGTGCCGATGTCACGGAAGTCGGTAGCGCGTTCGCGCAGATAAGGGTCATCCAGCTCGGCCATCATCTTGGCGTACTGTTCGATCACCTCATAGATGGCTTTGTCAGCGGAAGCCTTGTTCTCTTTGATGAAGGATTTGATATCCCCTTCCAGCTCCTCATCTTCGAGCAGCATGATGTGGCCTTCGAAGATGGCCTCTTTTTCCTCACCGAAGGTGCGACCGGCCATCTCTTTGATGGCTTCCAGCTGGGTAGCTGACTTGGTACGAGCTTCGAGGAAACGGTTGATCTCGGCATCAATCTGGTCAGCAGAGATTTTGCCCTGATTGATAACGATTTCATCTTCTTTAAGAAGAAGCGCCTTACCGAATGCGATACCGGGGGACGCAAGAATGCCAGATATCATAATCCTTCCTATTAAAACGACTGTGGGGGAGGAATCTAAAGCTGGATTACTCCAGCTCGTCCATCAGGGCAACCAGCTTCTCAACAGCTTGCTGAGCATCCGGGCCGTCAGCCTGGATAGTTACGTTGGTACCCTTGGTCAGGCCCAGGGTCTGCAGCTTGAACAGGCTCTTGGCGCTGGCGGACTTGCCACCGGAGACCACAGTGATCTCGCTTTGGAATTCTTTGGCTTCTTTCACGAACTGAGCTGCCGGACGGGTGTGCAGGCCGTTTTCAGCAGTAATAACAACAGACTTCTCGTACATGGTTTCACCCCATATTATTGATATTTTTTGGTGGATTGGTCGTTTTTGAGGCAACCTGACCCACCGTGTCAGTATGGATATGTTGTAAAGTAACGAAAGCAGACCCGCAATGGTTTAATCCAGGTCAAGTTTCTGTGCAGTAATCGGCGCGCTGGTTGGCAATTTTCAGTTATTGGGCTACAAGCCGCATCAGGACTGGCCTGAAATTATTTTATAACGAAAAATAACACTTTGTTACTTTGTGATACCCAGCCAGCAAACACCGCGTGACGCCGCACAGGATATGAGATTTAGAGCGGAATGTCTGCTTTTTTTCTCACTCCGGAACTTGTTATTTTACCCCAAAAAATAAGGATCAAGTGACACTAACAGGGGTTGAGTCTAGCCCATAAAGAAGCGGCGCTCCTGGGAGCGCCGCTGTTTTGAAAGATTCCGATCAGTTACTGCTGCAGCTCCTGCTCGCTGAACACCCCGGCAAACAGGGCGCTGGAGAGGTAACGCTCCGCCGCACTCGGCAGGATGACCACAATGGTTTTGCCCGCAAATTCCGGCAGCTCGGCAAGACGGCTGGCAGCCACCACCGCAGCACCGGAGCTGATACCGGCCAGGATCCCCTCCTCCTCCATCAGGCGGCGAGCCATCTCGATGGCTTCGTCACTGGTCACCTTCTCCACCCGATCGATGAGGGAGAGGTCCAGGTTGCCCGGGATAAAGCCGGCGCCGATCCCCTGGATCTTGTGTGGGCCCGGTTTGATCTCTTCCCCGGCCAGCTTCTGGCTGATGACCGGCGACTCGGCCGGTTCGACCGCAACAGAGACCACCGCCTTGCCTTTCGTCTGCTTCAGATAGCGGGAGACCCCGGTAATGGTGCCGCCGGTACCGACCCCGGCTACGAACACATCCACTTCGCCGTCAGTGGCATCCCAAATCTCGGGGCCGGTGGTCTTTTCGTGGATCTCCGGGTTGGCCGGGTTTTCAAACTGTTGCAGCAACACATACTTGCCCGGCTCGGATTCGAGGATCTCGTTGGCCTTGGCAATGGCCCCCTTCATGCCGAGCGGCCCTTCGGTCAGCACCAGATTGGCACCGAGCGCCTTGAGCAGCTTGCGGCGCTCCAGGCTCATGGTGGCCGGCATGGTCAGGGTGATGGGATAGCCGCGAGCTGCCGCGACAAAGGCCAGAGCAATACCCGTGTTGCCGCTGGTGGGCTCGATAATCTCCTTACCCTTGGTCAGGATACCGCGCTTCTCGGCATCCCAGATCAGGTTGGCACCGATACGGCACTTGACGCTGAAGCTGGGGTTGCGGCTCTCGATCTTGGCCAGCACGCGGCCTTTGGTAACACGGTTGAGACGAACCAGCGGGGTGTGACCGATAGTCTGGCTGTTGTCCTCAAAAATTTTGCTCATGGTGCTATCCCTGTGTTTGTTACGACGATGAAACAAGATTACCCTGTGGTTTCTGAATGAGAAGTGACTATTCGTTATAACCATATGGTATTACAACATATAGAGCTTATTCTCTCTGGCCCCTGACTCCGGGAGCCAATCGTCAAAGGAACCGACGTTATGGGATTTTCAGGAAGCAGCCAGTATCTCGCCTCCGATGCATTGAAGATGGCAGTCAATGCCGCCATCACCCTCGAAAAACCGCTGCTGATCAAAGGGGAGCCGGGCACCGGCAAGACGGTACTGGCAGAAGCGGTCGCCGACCATCTCGGCACCGATCTCATTGCCTGGCATATCAAGTCCACCACCAAGGCCCAGCAGGGACTCTACGAATATGATGCGGTGGCCCGGCTGCGGGACTCCCAGCTCGGCGACCCCAGAGTGGCCGATATCAGCCACTACATTCGTAAAGGCAAGTTGTGGCAGGCCTTCAGCGCCGAGCAGCGACCTGTGCTGCTGATCGACGAGATCGACAAAGCCGACATCGAATTCCCCAACGATCTGCTGCTGGAGCTGGATCGGATGGAGTTCGACGTCTACGAAACCGGCGAGCGAGTCAAGGCGCGCCAGCGGCCGGTGGTCATCATCACCTCCAACAACGAAAAAGAGCTGCCGGACGCCTTCCTGCGCCGCTGTTTCTTCCACTACATCCGCTTCCCCGACAAGGCCGAGATGCAGGCCATCGTCAAACTCCACTACCCCGACCTCAAGGAGAGCCTGCTTGGCGAGGCAATGGAGCTCTTCTTCGAGCTGCGCGAGGTAGAGGGACTGCGCAAGAAACCCTCCACCTCGGAGCTGCTGGACTGGATCCGCCTGCTCTTGGCCGACGATATCGCCCCCGAGGCGATGCGTGCCCGCGAGCCCGGCAAGCTGGTGCCCGCGCTATATGGCGCCCTGCTCAAGACCGAGCAAGACCTGCATCTATTCGAGAAGCTCGCCTTTCTGGCACGGCGCGGCAGCTGACCCATGCTGATCGACTTTTTTACCCACCTGCGCCGCCACAAACTCCCGTGCAGCCTGCGCGAGTTGCTGGACTTGCACGCCGCACTGGCGGCCCGACTGGTCGCTGTCGATATGGACGAGTTCTACCAGCTCTCCCGCTGCCTGTTGGTAAAAGACGAGGCCCACTACGATCGCTTCGATCGCGCCTTCGCCGAATACTATGAGGGGCTGGACGCCATCCCCCTGCTGCCGGAAAACCTGCCCGAGGAGTGGCTGCGCAAGGAGTTCGAGCGACTGTTGAGCCCAGAGGAGAAGGCGCTGCTCAAATCCCTCGGCGGACTCGACAAGCTGCTGGAGACCCTTAACCAGCGATTAAGCGAGCAGAAAGAGCGCCACGCCGGCGGCAACAAATGGGTGGGGACCGGTGGCAGCAGCCCGTTTGGCCACGGCGGTTTTCACCCCGAGGGGGTGCGCATGGGTGGAGAGGGGCAGCACGGTAAGGCGGTCAAGGTGTGGGAGGCCCGACACTATCGCAACTTCAGCGATGACTCGCCGCTCGGCCAGCGCGCCATCCAGCTGGCACTGCGCAAACTCAGGCGCTGGGTGCGCAAGGGCAACCCGGACGAGCTGGATCTCGACGACACCATAAAAAGCTCTGCCCGCCAAGGGTGGCTCGATGTGAAGCTGCGACCCGAGCGCCACAACGGGGTGAAGCTATTGGTCTTTTTCGATGTGGGAGGCTCCATGGATGCCCACGTGGCCGAGGTGCAGCGCCTCTTCTCGGCGCTGCGCCACGAGTTCAAGCATCTGGAGTACTTCTATTTTCACAACTGCCTCTACGACTTCGTATGGAAGGATAACGCCCGCCGCTTTGAGGAGCGGTTCGATACCCTGCGGCTGCTGCGCACCTATGGCAGCGACTACCGGGTGATCCTGGTGGGGGATGCCACCATGGGCCCCTACGAGATCACTTGGCCGGGCGGCAGTGTCGAGCAGTGGAACGAGGAGTCGGGTCAGGTGTGGCTTACCCGATTGCAGCAGCACTTTCCCAAACTGGTGTGGATCAATCCCACCCCGCGGCGGGAGTGGCTCTGGCATCCCTCCATCAAACTGATGAATGACGTGGTTGGCGGACGGATGCATCCGCTGACCCTGGCGGGTCTTGCTGCGGCGATCGACCAGCTGTAACCCTCTCTACCCTATAAACCGACAAGCCGGGAACGCACCCGGCGAGGAGCAAAGATGACCTCTATCGTGATCAGTGGCTCAGGCCTCTATACCCCACCCTTTGCCGTCAGCAATGAAGAGCTGGTGGCCGCCTTCAACCAGTATGTGGATCTCTACAACGAGGAGAACGCCTCCGCCATCGATGCCGGCCAACTCCCCGCCAAGCTGCACTCCAGTTGCGAGTTCATCGAGAAGGCCTCCGGCATCAAGAGCCGTTATCTGGTGAGCCGCGAGGGGGTGCTCAACCCCGACATCATGCAGCCGCTGCTGGCGGAGCGGCCCGATGAGATGCCCTCCATCATGGTAGAGATGGCGGTGGCCGCCGCCGAGCAGGCGCTGATCGCCGCCGGCCGCGAGCCCGGCGAGATCGATCTGGTGATCGTGGCCGCCTCCAACATGCCGCGCCCCTACCCAGCGCTGGCCATCGAGCTGCAGCACTATCTCGGGGCGAGCGGCATGGCCTTTGATATGAACGTGGCCTGCTCGTCTGCCACCTTCGGCATCAAGACAGCCGCCGACATGCTGGCGGCAGGCACAGCCAACGTGGCGTTGGTGGTCAATCCGGAGATCTGCTCGGGGCACCTCAATTTTCGCGATCGGGATAGTCACTTTATCTTCGGCGATGCCTGCACCGCGGTGCTGCTGGAGCGGGAGACCGATTGCAAGGCGGCCAATCCGTGGCAACTGGTGGCCAGCAAGCTGGTGACCCAATACTCCAACAACATCCGCAACAACTTCGGCTTTCTGAACCGGCTGAGCCCGCGCACCCGCTACAGCGACGACAAGCTGTTCCGCCAGCAGGGGCGCAAGGTGTTCAAGGAGGTGTTGCCGCTGGTGTGCGAGCAGATAGCCAACCAGCTCGACGAGCAGGGCTGGCCCGCCGAGAGCCTGAGCCGGCTCTGGCTCCATCAGGCCAACCTCACCATGAACCAGTTCATCGGCCGCAAGCTGCTCGGTCACGATGCCAGCCAGCAGGAGGCGCCGGTCATTCTTGATAGCTATGGTAATACCAGCTCGGCGGGTTCCATCATCGCGTTTCATCTGTACAATCGCGACCTTCCTGCGGGGGCTCGCGGCGTACTGTGCTCCTTTGGCGCTGGCTACTCCATCGGTAGCCTGCTGCTGCGGCGCCTGTAATGGCGGGCCTCCCGCCGACATAACAATAACCAGCAACATGGGTGGGAATATGCAGAGGATCACGGGGCGCTGCGCCCTGCACTACGGGGTAACCCTGTCACTATTTTGTCTCTATGGCTGGCAGGTTTGCCCGTTTCTCGAGAGTCTCACCCTGCCCCAGTTGCTGGGGCCGACCCTGGTGACGTTTGCCATCATGTTCGCCGTGCGCAACCGGCTGCTCTCAAGGCGGCCCCTGCCGCGCAACGGGCTGGATGGGTTCGGACTGGAGGTGGGTTTCTACCTGCTGGGAGCACTGCTGCTGTCGGGCTACAACGCCCTGGCCCACGACTTTCCGCTGGAGAGTCACCTCAAGGTGCTGCTGGGGATGACCACCCTCGGCTTTCTGGTGGCGGCCGATCTGACTCTGGAGCGAGACTTGCATCGGGCCAGAGCACGGCAAGTCGAGCAGAGCCTGACACTGAGCCACCCGCTGGCCATGCCGATGCCACGCAAGTTCACCCTCTTTACCCTGGCGACCCTCACCCTGCAGGGAGGCGTCTTCTTCTTGCTGTTCAACAAGGATCTGGAGTGGCTGGTGACGGTGGAGCGCAGCCTGCCGAGGGTCGATGCCCAGCACTACATCCTGTGGGAGATCGCCTTCGTAATGACGGTGACCTTCTGTTATCTCGCCCTCATTATTCACGGTTATGGTCGCAATCTCGGCCTATCCCTGCGCCAGCAGACCCGCACCATGGCCAGAGTACAGTGTGGTGACTTCGACGCCCGGGTGCCGGTCACCCGGGATGACGAGTTTGGCCTTATCGCCGCCAGCACCAATCAGATGATCGGCGAGCTGAAATCCCGCAGCGACGAGCTCAACCTGACCCGTGACGTGGCCATACTCGGCCTCGCCTCGCTGGCGGAGACCCGGGACAACGAGACCGGCGCCCATATCATTCGCACCCAGCACTACGTCAAGGCGCTGGCGCAATACCTCAGTCGCAGCAATTGGGATCGCTATCCGCTCGATGACGCCACCATCGACCTGCTGTTCAAGTCGGCCCCGCTGCACGATGTGGGCAAGGTGGGCATTCCCGACGCCATCCTGCTCAAACCGGGCAAGCTGACCGACGAGGAGTTCGCCATCATGAAGCGCCACCCGCAGATCGGCGCTGATGCACTGGCGAGTGCCGAGGCGCAGCTGGGCTCCAACTCCTTCTTGCGGCTGGCCCGGGAGATCTCCCTCACCCACCACGAGAAGTGGGATGGCAGCGGCTATCCGGCAGGGCTGGCGGGTGAGGATATACCCCTCTCCGGGCGCTTGATGGCGGTAGCGGATGTCTACGATGCCCTCATCTCGAAACGGGTCTACAAACCTGCTTTCAGCCATGAGGAAGCGAAGGAGATCATCGTGAAGGGGAGCGGCAGCCATTTTGATCCCGGCATCGTCGCGGCGTTTCTCGCCTGTGAGGCGCAGTTCAGGGAGATTGCCGCGCAGTTTCAGGATCACCACTGAGCAAGTACATTCCGACCAGCTTGCCCTGATGGCTGACAGGGCAACCGGTGTCATAAATTGTACACAAACAAGTCTGGTGATCGCCGACTCAGCGCCATGCTGGCGGTATTTGCCACGCCGCGCCTATATTGATATTTCCCTTTATTTACAGCTATTTTTTGTCATTTTGTGATCCGGATTCGTGCCAATGACGCAACCGGGATCACAAGATGGCAGGAAAAGGCCGCAATTTGCCCTCCGGCGCCAATGATGGCTTCCAATGAAAGCGAGGTTTGCTATCATCCGGAGACATTTTTCATCTGTCGCCGGCTACAAAAGAATACCCTCATGTACACACAGTTCTTCGGCCTCTCGGAACACCCGTTTTCCATCTCGCCCAATCCCAAGTACCTCTATATGAGCGAGCGCCACGGCGAAGCCCTTGCTCATCTCAACTATGGATTGCAGGATGGCGGCGGCTTTGTGCTGCTGACCGGCGAAGTGGGCACCGGCAAGACCACCGTCTCCCGCTGCCTGCTGCAACAGCTGCCCGCCGAGACCGAGATCGCCTATATCCTCAACCCCTCCCTGACCGAACGGGATCTGCTGGCCGCCATCTGTGACGAGTTTCAACTCCCCTATCCCGAAGATGCCGGGATCAAGCGGCTGTTCGACCTTATTCGCGATCACCTGCTGGCCAACCTGGCGGCAGGCAAGCGCAGCGTGGTACTGGTGGATGAGGCGCAGCACCTGCTGCCCGGCGTACTGGAGCAGTTGCGTCTGCTCACCAACCTCGAAACCGACGAACGAAAACTGCTGCAAGTAGTGCTGATCGGCCAGCCCGAACTGCAACAGATGCTGCGCCAACCCCTGCTGCGCCAGCTGGCCCAACGCATTACCGCCCGCTATCACCTGCTGCCGCTCTCTCACAGCGATGTGGATGCCTACGTCCGCTTCCGGCTGCAAGTTGCAGGCTGCGTACAACCCATCTTTACCCCGCGCGCCATAAAGACGCTCCATCGCCTGAGTGGCGGCATCCCCCGTTTCATCAACCTCATCTGCGACCGCGCCCTGATCGCCGCTTTCGCCCGTGGCAGCTACAAGATTGTCCACAGCGATATCAGCCAGGCCGCCTTCGAGGTCAATGGCGTTCGGGACGAAGGAAGCTGGGCCTCCGGTCTGATGGTGACGCTGGCGGGCGCCCTGCTGGTGGCCGCAGGCTGGTGGGGTTGGCAATTTTTCGGCGTGTTCCCTACCCGTCCGGTAGTCAAGGTCGAGGTGCCGGTCACCATCGACGAGACCGCCGAGCAGCAGGAGCAGCTGACCGAGGCGATCAATCAGGCCATCGACCCCGACAGCGCCATGCAGAATCTCTATCGGGTCTGGGGTTATGAACCGGAACCGTTCGACGCAACCTGCGATAACGCCCCCCGTGCCGGTCTGCGCTGTCAGGAGGGCGAGGCGAGCCTTGACGAGCTGCGCGCCCTGCAGTATCCCGCCATGATCACGCTCACTGACCAGACTGGCGGCCTCTACTACGCGACCCTGGTCAATCTGGGGCCGAACAAGGCCAGCCTGATGATAGGTGACCAGAGCTGGCAGGTGGATCGCCAGTGGCTCAGCGACAACTGGGGCGGCAGCTACACCCTGCTCTGGCGCATGCCGAAAGGGGGCGTCAGCCTGATTGCCAGCAATGCCGGTCAGACCCAGATCCAGTGGCTCGACAACGCCCTCAGCCGTGCGTTGCAACAACCCGAGCGCAAGGTGCGCCGTTTCGATGGCGAGCTCAAGAACAAGCTGCAGCAGTTCCAGCGAGATCAGGGGCTCACCCCTGATGGCATCGCGGGCAGCAACACCCTGCTGCGTCTCAACGCCCTCTCCGGTGAACCCATGCCCAGACTGGAGGAGGCCTCCTGATGTCTACCCTGCTCAAGGCGCTGCGCCGTGCGCAGCAACCGCAACTCTCCGCCCATATTCCGGCCATGGGCTTGCCCATGCCCCGGGAAGAGGAGCGCAGCCCACGCCGCATCGGCTGGCTGCTGGCTCCCCTGGCCTTGCTGCTGGGGGCGGGCGCCAACTATGGCTGGCATCTGATCCACCTGCGCCCCATCGAGGAGAAGGTGGAGGTGAAAGAGGTGATCACTCCACCCTTCGTGCGGGTCGAACCCAAGGCGATGGTGACTCGTCCGCTGCCCCCGCCCCTGCCGGAGCCGGTGGCCCAACCCAGAGCAGTGACCAAAAACGAGGGGGTAAGTCAGGGGAATACCCCCACGCTGAGTCTGGCCGAGCAGCTGATGAAAGCCCTCAATGAAACCCCATTGCAGGAGGCGCCACACGCCGCCAGCCAGAACGTGCAACCAGCCCAGTTGATGGCGCTGGGCTCGGCGCCCCAGTCGGTGCGCCAGCAGGTACCGCAATTGAGCTACGGCTCTCATGTGTTCTCCTCCAACCCCGCCAAGCGCGCCGTGGTGCTCAATGGCCGGGAATACCGGGAAGGGAGCGAAATCGCCCCAGGGGTCGTGCTCGCTACCATCGACCAGCAATACATAGTGCTGCAGGTCGCCGGACAGAGCGTGACCCTCAAGGCGCTGCAGGATTGGCGAGGATGAGTACGCACCGTACCCTGATGTTCGCTGGCAAGCAGCGATACACCTCACCTGAGTGCCACTTTTGTGAGCATTCAAAGGTTTACGGTGTGATGAAATATCCATTTTTACGGTTTGGCGCGCCCCGACCCGTTGTGTCACAGCACTCCGCCGTACACAATACGCAGCCGCCCCAGAGCCTGGAATATGTTGATTAATATGACGCTACGATTCAGGGATGACATCTTGACCATGCTGCTGGCCCAGTGCCGACGGCTTCCCATGACCAGAGTCACCCAGGTGGCCTTTCTGGCGCTGCTGATCATGCTGGCCCAGCAGAGCGCCGCCCTCACCTGGCGTCTGCTCACCCTGGCAAGCCCGCAAACCAGCCAACCGTGGCAACCCTCCGCCGTGGCGGTCAACGGCCAGAGCAACCCGCGCCTTGAACTGGGCGAGGTAAGCCGACTGGCGCTGTTTGGCAAGGCGATCCCCAAGGCGCAAGCCAAAGCCGCCGTGGCCGCCAATGCGCCGCGTACCCAGCTCAATGCCCAGCTCAACGGAGTGTTGGCCAGCTCGGATCCCGCCAAATCCATCGCCATCATCGCCATGTCCGGCATCCAGAACTCCTACGGGGTCGGTGACATGATTGACGGCACCCAGGCGCGGATCCGGCAGGTCTATCCGGATCGGGTGATCATCGAGCGGGATGGCCGCGACGAGACCCTGATGCTGGATGGCGAGGAGTATGGCAAGCCGCTGCCGCAGACCAACGCCGCCCCCCTTGGCTCCCTGCGCAGCGAGCTGATGGCTGATCCGGGCAAGATCACCGATTACCTCAATATTTCACCGGTTCAGGTGGATGGCCGCATGACCGGCTATCGCCTCAATCCGGGCAGCAATCCTGAGTTTTTCAACCAGAGCGGGCTGCAGGCCAATGACCTGGCCATCAGCATCAACGGGCTGGATTTACGGGACAACATGCAAGCCATGCAGGCGATGCAGCAGATGGCTGGCGCAACGGAAATGACAGTGACCGTCGAGCGACAGGGCGAACAGTTCGACATCTATGTGCGCTTGTCAGAATAATGATTTGGAGTCGTACCAATAATGACCACTAAAGGGAAAAGCTGGCGTCTGGCCACTATCGCAGCGGCACTGATGATGGCGGGCTCAGCCTGGGCCACCGAATACTCTGCCAGTTTCAAGAACGCCGACATTGAAGAGTTCATCAATACGGTGGGCAAGAACCTCAATAAAACCATCATCATAGAGCCCTCGGTGCGCGGCAAGATCAATGTTCGCAGCTACGACCTGCTCAATGAGGAGCAGTACTACCAGTTCTTCCTGAGCGTGCTCGACGTCTACGGCTTTGCCGTGGTGCCGATGGACAACGGAGTGCTCAAGGTGCTGCGCTCGCGGGATGCCAAGACCTCCGCCATTCCGGTGGTGGATGGCAGCAACCCGGGCTCCGGCGACGAGATGGTGACTAGAGTAGTGCCGGTGCGCAACGTCTCGGTCCGTGAACTGGCGCCGCTGCTGCGCCAGCTCAACGACAACGCCGGTGGTGGCAACGTGGTGCACTACGAGCCCTCCAACGTGCTGCTGATCACCGGCCGCGCCGCCGTGGTCAACCGTCTGGTGGAGGTGGTGAACCGGGTCGACCGCGCCGGCGATCAGGATGTGGACATCATCAAGCTCAAGTTCGCCTCGGCGGGGGAAATGGTACGGCTGGTCACCAACCTCAACAAGGATGGCAACCCCCAGGGTGGCACCGCTTCCCTGCTGCTCTCCCCCAAGGTGGTGGCCGACGAGCGCACCAACTCTGTGGTGGTGAGTGGTGAGCCGAAAGCGCGCGCCCGCATCATCCAGATGGTGCGCCAGCTCGACCGCGACCTGCAAAGCCAGGGCAACACCCGGGTCTTCTACCTCAAATATGGCAAGGCCAAAGACATGGTCGAGGTGCTCAAGGGCGTCAGCTCCAGCATCGAGGCCGACAAGAAGGGCGGCGGCGCAACCACAGGTGGCGCCAGCATCGGCGGTGGCAAGCTGGCCATTTCAGCCGACGAGACCACCAATGCGCTGGTCATCACCGCCCAGCCGGACGTGATGTCCGAACTGGAGCAGGTGGTGGCCAAGCTCGATATCCGCCGCGCCCAGGTGCTGGTGGAGGCGATCATCGTCGAGATGCAGGATGGCGACGGCCTCAGCCTTGGCGTCCAGTGGGGCAATGCCAACGGCGGTGGCACCCAGTTCACCAACTCAGGTCTGCCGCTCGGCAGCGCCATTGCGGCGGGCAAGGATTACCAGAATGGCAAGACCGACACCGCTGCCGGTCTGCTGAAAGAGTTCAACGGCATGGCCGCCGGTTTCTATCACGGCGACTGGGCCATGCTGGCCACGGCGCTGGCCTCCAATACCAAGAACGATATTCTCTCCACCCCGAGTATCGTCACCATGGATAACAAGGAGGCCTCCTTCAACGTCGGTCAGGAGGTCCCGGTCCAGAGCGGTTCGCAAAGCTCTACCACCAGCGATCAGGTGTTCAACACCATCGAGCGCAAGACGGTGGGTACCAAGCTGGTGGTGACCCCGCAGATCAACGAAGGGGATTCGGTGCTGCTCAATATCGAGCAGGAGGTCTCCAGCGTCGCCCAGACCCAGGCGACCGGTACCGCCAACCTTGGCCCCACCTTCGATACCCGTACCGTCAAGAACGCGGTGCTGGTCAAAAGCGGCGAAACCGTGGTGCTGGGCGGTTTGATGGACGAACAGACCAAGGAGCAGGTCTCCAAGGTGCCGCTGCTTGGCGATATTCCGGTGCTGGGCTATCTGTTCCGCTCCACCTCCAACACCACCTCCAAGCGCAACCTGATGGTCTTTATCCGGCCCACCATCTTGCGTGATGCGGACGTCTATACCGGTGTCTCCAGCAACAAATACAGCCTGTTCCGCGCCGAGCAGCTCAATGCCGCCTCGCAGGAGGGGTATCTCACCTCCCCCGCCCGTCAGGTATTGCCTGCCTATGGCCAGGATGTGATGGTGTCGCCCGAGCTGCAAAAAGAGATCCAGAAGCAGATCAACGAGATGCGGAGCAGACAGCAAAGCACTGCCGAGACCACCACCCCGTTTGTGCAGAGTAAGCCCTGATGAGTGCCTACCATCTGGATGGAAGCGTCGGGCCTGCGCCACTGCCCGAGCTCCCCTTTGTCTTTGCCCGCAATTTCGGGGTGATCCTGATTGAGCGGGACGGCGCCCCCGTGCTGCAGTGCCGCCCTGGCGTCACCCCGCAGGCCCTGCTGGAAGTGCGGCGGGTCGCGGGTTGCAGCTTCGCGGTGGAGCAACTCGACAACGAGGCCTTCGAAGAGCTGCTGATGGCTCACTACCAGCGCGACTCCTCCGAGGCGCGCCAGCTGATGGAAGATCTCGGCAACGAGATGGACTTCTTCGCGCTGGCCGAAGAGCTGCCGCAAAGCGAAGATCTGCTGGATGCCGATGACGACGCCCCCATCATTCGCCTCATCAACGCCATGTTGAGCGAGGCGATCAAGGAAGAGGCCTCCGATATCCATATCGAGACCTTCGAGCGAGCACTGGTGATCCGCTTTCGCATCGACGGGGTGCTGCGGGAGATCCTGCGCCCCCATCGCAAGCTGGCCTCACTGCTGGTGTCGCGCATCAAGGTGATGTCGCGAATGGATATCGCCGAGAAGCGGGTACCGCAGGATGGCCGTATCTCGTTGCGTATCGGCGGTCGCGCCGTCGACGTGCGGGTCTCCACCATGCCGTCCAGCTACGGCGAGCGGGTGGTACTGCGTCTGCTCGACAAGAACAACGTGCGCCTCGAACTCAAGCAGCTGGGGATGACCGCGGCCAACCGCACCATCATCAGCGAGCTCATTCGCAAGCCCCACGGCATTATTCTGGTCACCGGCCCGACCGGTTCCGGTAAATCCACCACCCTCTATGCGGCGCTGTCAGAAATCAACTCGCGGGATCGCAACATTCTGACGGTGGAAGACCCCATCGAATATGACCTCGAAGGGGTGGGCCAGACCCAGGTCAACACCAAGGTGGACATGACCTTCGCCCGCGGCCTGCGCGCCATCCTGCGTCAGGATCCGGATGTGGTGATGGTGGGGGAAATCCGAGATCTGGAAACCGCCCAGATTGCGGTACAGGCGTCGCTGACCGGTCACCTGGTGATGTCGACCCTGCACACCAACACCGCCATCGGCGCCATCACCCGGATGCGGGACATGGGGATCGAGCCCTTCCTGCTCTCCTCGTCCTTGCTGGCGGTGCTGGCCCAGCGGCTGGTGCGCACCCTCTGCCCCGATTGCCGTGCCCCGCGCCCCATCACCGAGCAGGAGCGCCTCGCCATGGGCATCGAGCTGGCCCCCGATCAGCAGGTGTGGCGTCCGGTCGGGTGCGAGCTGTGCAACCACACCGGCTACCGTGGCCGGACCGGCATCCACGAGCTGGTGGTGATCGACGAAACGGTGCGTGAAGCCATTCACAGTGCCAGCGGCGAGCTCGCCATCGAGCGACTGATCCGCGGCCACACCCCAAGCATCCGCCGTGATGGCATCGACAAGGTGCTCAAGGGGCAGACCAGCCTCGAAGAGGTGCTGCGAGTGACCCGGGAAGATTGAGATGGCGGCATTCGAATACAAGGCCCTCGACAACAAGGGGCGCAGCAAGAGCGGCGTAATGGAGGGCGACTCGGCCCGTCAGGTACGCCAGCTGCTGCGCGAACAGGGACTCACCCCCCTCGAGGTGAACGAGACCACCGAGAAGGCGAAACGGGAAGCGACCCGCTTCGCCCTGTTTCGGCGCGGTGCCAGCACTGCCGAGCTGGCCCTGATCACTCGCCAGCTGGCGACCCTGGTGGGGGCCGGTCTCACCATCGAAGAGGCGCTCAAAGCGGTGGCCGAGCAGTGCGAAAAGGCCCACTTGCGCTCTCTGGTGGCGACGGTGCGCAGCAAGGTGGTGGAAGGCTATTCGCTGGCCGACTCGCTGGGGGCTTTTCCCCATGTGTTCGACCAGCTGTTTCGCTCCATGGTGGCGGCCGGTGAAAAATCGGGCCATCTGGAGAAGGTGCTCAACCGCCTCGCCGACTACACCGAACAGCGCCAGCATATGCGCACCAAGCTGCTGCAGGCGATGATCTACCCCATCGTGCTTACCTGCGTGGCTATCGGGGTTATCTCGATCCTGCTTACCGCCGTGGTGCCCAAGGTGGTGGCCCAGTTTGAACACATGGGCCAGCAGTTGCCGGGCACCACCCGCTTTCTCATCGGCACCAGCGAGTTGATGCAGGCCTACGGCCTCTGGTTCCTGCTGCTGATCTTCCTTGGCAGCTTTGTCTGGCGCTGGTGGCTCACCGATGAAAAGCGCCGCCGACGCTGGCATCAGGTGCTGCTCGGCCTGCCGGTGATTGGCAGGGTCAGTCGCGGTCTCAACACCGCCCGCTTCGCCCGCACGTTAAGCATCCTCAACGCCAGTGCGGTACCGCTGCTGGAAGGGATGAAGATCTCCGGCGAAGTGCTCTCCAACGACTTTGCCAGAATGCGCATTCTTGAGGCCGCCGAACGGGTGCGCGAGGGGACCAGTCTGCGCAAGTCGCTGACCGAGACCAAGATTTTCCCGCCCATGATGTTGCACATGATCGCCTCCGGCGAGCAGAGCGGCGAACTCGACAGCATGCTGGAGCGGGCGGCAGACAACCAGGATCGGGAGTTTGAATCCCAGGTCAATATCGCCCTCGGGGTGTTCGAACCCATGCTGGTGGTCTCCATGGCCGGGGTGGTGCTGTTTATCGTGATGTCGATCCTGCAGCCGATCCTCGAGCTCAACAACATGGTGAATATGTAAGTTTCCGGTGTTCGGTGGCGCCGCTGGCGGCCCGTCGAACCCACCCAGTGATCACTCTCTGATGGGCTATCCCATCTCATTCGTTACGGAGCAACTCATGAACAAACGTCGTCAATCCGGTTTTACCCTGCTGGAAGTCATGGTGGTCATCGTGATCCTCGGCATTCTGGCCAGTCTGGTGGTGCCCAACCTGATGGGCAACAAGGAGAAGGCTGACCAGCAGAAAGCGGTCTCCGATATCGTGGCGCTGGAAAACGCCCTCGACATGTACAAGCTGGACAACAACCGCTACCCGACCACCGAACAGGGTCTGGACGCGCTGGTGACCAAGCCTTCTATCGATCCGGCGCCGCGCAGCTACCGCGATGGCGGCTACATCAAGCGCCTGCCGCAAGATCCCTGGGGCAACCCGTACCAGCTGCTGAGCCCGGGCCAGTTCGGCAAGATCGACATCTTCTCCATGGGTCTGGATGGCGAAGCCGGTACCGATGACGACATCGGCAACTGGAACCTTAAGGATTTCCAATAAGTGATGTGCCGCCACCGCACTCCTTGTGAGCTGACTGCATGAAGCGGTCTCTCTCCTTTCATCGCCAATCCGGCTTTACTCTGCTGGAAGTGTTGCTGGTCGCCATGCTGATGGGGCTGGTGGCCACCGCCGTCACTCTCAGCATGGGAGGCGCCAGAGGAGATCGGGAGCTGGATAAGCAGGCGCGTCGCCTGATGGCGACGCTGCAGCTGGCGCAGGAGTATGCGGTGATGGATGGTCGGCTGGTAGGCATTCGCATCGAGGATAACGGCTGGCAGTTTATGCAGCGTCAGGCCAAAGATCGCAAGTGGCTGGCCCTGACTGGCGACAAGCAGCTGGGGCCGGTGCAACTGGCCGAGAACATGACGCTGGCGCTGGAGCTGGAAGGCTTTGGCTGGCAGCCGGACTCCGACGAGAAAACCGAACAGAAGCGCGACGAGAAGGAGCGCACGCCGCAGTTGCTCATCTTCCCAGGCGGCGAGCTGAGCCCGTTCGTGCTCACCTTCACCCAGCAGGATGACGATGCCCGCTACACCCGCATCGTCAAGGGGGACGAGTTCGGCCGCCTCACCCTGCTCACCGGCGATGAAGATGAAGAGGTGAGCGAATGAACGCCCGGGGCATGACACTACTCGAAGTCATGGTCGCACTGGCCGTCTTTGCCATCGCGGGTCTCGCGGTAATGAAAACCGCCAGCGAACACCTCTCGGTCCTCAACTATCTGGAGCAGAAGACACTCGCCACCTGGGTGGTGGAGAACCAGCTGGTGCAACAGAAGCTCGAGAACAAGTGGCCTGGTGACAGCTGGGTGGAAGGGGATGAGCAGATGGCGGGCAGCACCTGGTACTGGCGCTATCGCGGCGTCGCCACCGCCGACAACAACTTCCGGGCGCTCGATATGGAAGTGCGCACCGAGGCCAAGGCCGAGAACCCGGTCGCCATGATGCGGACCTATATCAGCCGATGACCCAGCACGTTGCCCGCACGCCTCGCCCCGTCCGTCACGCCGGTTTCACCCTGCTCGAAATGCTGGTGGCGATCGCCATCTTCGCCACTCTCAGCATGGGCGCCTATCAGGTGCTGCAGGGGGTGCTCACCAGCGACGAGGTGGCCAAGCGCAAGGAGACCCGCCTCAACGAACTGCAGCTCGCCTTCACCCTGCTGGAGCGAGACATCACCCAGATGGTGCCGCGCAGCGGTCGCATCGAGGGGGAGAACAACAAGGTGCTGCTGGCGGCCTCCCGCTTCGGCCAGCAGAGCGATGACTGGGGCATGGCCTTTATGCGCAGCGGCTGGCTCAACCCGGACGGCATGCTGCCCCGCTCCCATCTGCAACGGGTCGGCTGGCGACTCAAGGATCAGAAGCTGGAGCGCCTGAGCTACCTCTATCCGGATCCGGTGATCGGCACCGAGCCGCGCATCCAACCGGTGCTGACAGGGGTCACGGCGTTTCGCCTCTACTTCTTCGACAAGGGCAACTGGAAAGAGGAGTGGAGCCAGCGCAGCGTGCTGCCCCACGGGCTGGCAGTGGAGCTGGATCTGGAAGATTACGGTACCATTCGCCGTCAGTTCCTGATTGGCGCCGGTGGCCAGCGCGCCGAAGAGAACAGCCAGAGCAGCAACCCCGACCAAGGTGGCAACAACAACAACGGGAACAACGGCAATACCAATGGCGGTAATGGTGACAGCCAGAACGGAGGGGGCACCAATGCGGGCTAATCTCGCCGGGCCCGGTCGCCAGCGCGGCATGGCGCTGCTGGTGGTGCTGCTGATCCTCTCGGTGATGGTGATCATCGCCAGCAATATGAGCGGCCGCCTGCAGCTTGAGCTGCGCCGCACCGCCAACATCACCACCGGCAAACAGGCGTGGTGGTATGCCCTCTCGGCGGAAGCGCTGGTGAGCAAGGTGCTGACGCAGGATTTCAAGGACAACCCCGAGGTGGTCAACCTCAGCCAGAACTGGGCCCGCAAGAACACTGTGTTTCCGGTGGACGATGGCCAGCTCAAGGGCGAGGTGACCGACCTGCAATCCTGCTTCAACCTCAACAGCCTGAGCATGGCCTCCAAGGCGGGGAGCGGCGAGGAGCTGGCGCAGCAGCCCTATCCGGTGCAGGTGTTTCGCGAACTGCGCAAACAGCTGGCGATGGATGATTACGAAGCTGCCCAGCTCACCGATGCCATCCGTGACTGGACCGACAAGGATACGGTGCTGGTCTCCAGCCTTGGCGCAGAGGACGCCTATTACGAGGGGCTCAAGCCCCCCTACCTGACCGCCAACCAGTGGATGCTGGGCAAGGACGAGCTGAGGGCGGTGCGCGGGGTGACGGCCAGGGTCTATGCCAAACTGGCCCCCTATGTCTGCACCCTGCCCAGCGACAAGTTGAAGATCAATATCAATACCCTTGCCCCCGAACGCCCCGAGCTGCTGGTTGCCCTCTATCTGGGTACTATCGGGCTGGATGACGCCAAGCGAGTGCTGAACGAGCGGCCACAGAAGGGGTGGAAAGAGAGCAAGCTGATGACGGACATGCTCGCTCCGGTCGATTCGGTGAAAGGACTGAAAGAGGCGCTGGTGGTGAAAAGCGACTTCTTCGAAGCCCGAGTCGTGGCCGAGGTCGGCGACAACCGGGCCTGGCTCGAAACCCTGTTCCAGCGGGGCAAGGACAATAAACTGGTGATGCTGCGCCGCCTCAGCAGTGGCGCCGAATAAACAGCGCACCTGCAGGCCATCGCCCGCGGGTACGAGAGATGTTGGATGCAGCCTGCGGGCTGCGCACCGGTTGCCAAGGCGCACAACGCCCTTTGCAAACCGGTATCGCAGGAGAGAGATGCGTGAGCGAAAGTCTGGTCATCCGACTGGGGACCAATAAACAACAACCCGTGGCCTGGCTGGTCTGGTCCGGTCAGGAGCAGGAGATCATCGCCTCCGGCACCCTGCCTTCGGCCGATGCCCTGGGCGAGCTGCAGGAGCGGGCCGGTGGCCGCCCCGTGGTCACGCTAGTGCCGGGCAGCGATCTGATCTTCCGGCGCGTCACCCTGCCGGGTCGCTACAACCGCCAGTCGGCGGCGGCCCTACCCTACCTGCTGGAGGAGCAGATCGCCTCCGATGTGGACGAGCTCCATCTGGTGGTGCTGGCCCACGAAGGGCAACAGGTCGACCTGATGGCGGTGGATCGGCAGAAGATGGCCGAGTGGCTCGGCTGGCTCGATGCCGCTGGCCTCAAAAGCCTGCAACTGCTGCCCGATGTGCTGGCGCTGCCACAGGCCGCGGATGGCTGGTCAGCCCTGCAACTCGGCAGCGAGTGGCTGGTACGCCAGGGCCCTAGTCAGGGGATCGTAGCCGACGAGCCGCTGCTGGCCATCTTGCTGGCGACTGAAGCGGAGCCGGTCACCATCCACAGCCACACACCGGTGCCCGCCATTGCCGCCGCTAACTGGCAGGCGGCGGAGCCCGAGCTGCCCATGCTGCTACTGGCCAAAGGGGCCCTCACCTGCCGCGCCAACCTGCTGACCGGCCCCTACCGGCCGCAGACCGAATATGCCCGCTACTGGTTGCAGTGGCGCAAGGTAGCCATCACCGCGGGTCTGTTGCTGCTGGTGGCCCTCGGCCAGCGCGGGGTGCAGCTCTATCAGCTCACCGAGCAGGACAAGGCCCTCAAGGCGGAGATCCGTGCCGTCTATACCCGCATCTTCCCGGGTGAGAGCCGCATCGTGAACGTGCGCAGCCAGATGAACCAGCATCTGCAACAGATGGGACAAGCCCCGCAAAACGGCGTGCTGCTGATGCTCACCGAGCTGGCCCCCACCTTTGCCGAAGTACCCGGCCTGAAACCACAGGTGATGCGCTTTGATGCCAGTCGCCGCGAGCTGCGGCTGCAGGTGACCGCCCCCGGCTTTGCCGAGATCGAGCGGTTCCGCGAGCTGGCGGGCAAGCAATTCGAGGTACAGCAAGGCGAGGTGCGCAGCACCGAGGGCAAGGTAGAGGGCGCACTGGTGCTCAAGGGTAAATCATCATGATGGAAAAATTGCAGAGCTGGTGGCACGGCATCACAGCACGGGAACAGCGGCTGGTGGTCACGGGTAGTGCCTTGTTGCTGGTCGGTCTCTTCTACTGGAGCGTCTGGCAGCCCATCGCCAACCGCATCGCAGAGCGGGAGCGGCAGGTGCAGAACCAGCAGCAGACCCTCGCCTGGCTCAAGGAGAAGGGTGAAGATGTGCTGGCCATGCAGGGTGGCTCGGGTCGCCAGATCGACACCAGCGGCACCCTGGAAGGGGTGGTCAACCGCACCGCCTTCAACCACAAGATCAAGATTGCCCGGCTGCAACCCCAGGCGCAGGAGCTGCAAGTGTGGATCGACACGGTCCAGTTCGATGACTTGCTGCTCTGGCTCTCCACTCTGGTGGAGCAGCACGGCATTCAGGTTCAAATCATAGAGATCGCCCGCGAGGATCTGGCCCCGGGTCTGGTCAAGGTCAGACGTTTGCAGTTGAGTCGTCCACAATGACACATCCCATTGTCACACCCCGCCCGCTGCTGATCTCTCACCGCCATGTAGCCGGTGCGCCGGGCCGGGTTTCTCTCTTGCAGTTGAGTCGTTTCCTATGAAAAAACGCATCCTGATTGCCAGCCTGTTTCTGGCCGCCTATCTGGTATTCCTGCTGGCCACCCTGCCCGCGGCACTGGTGGCTCGCCATCTGCCGCTGCCTGCCAACATTACCAACCTGCTGAAACTGGAAGGGGTGAGCGGCACCCTCTGGAGTGGCCAGATTGCCCGACTGCAATATGCCAGCGAATCGGTGAACCAGCTGCGCTGGGATCTCAACGGCTGGTCGCTGCTGCGCTTCGCCCCCGAAGTAGCCATACGCTTTGGCGATCGCAACGGACTCAATGGTCAGGGCGTTGTCGGCTGGAATGGCGCCGCCTTCGGCCGGGATCTGACCCTCAACGCCCCCGCCCCCTGGTTGCTGAGCCGGGTGCCGATGCGCCTGCCAATCCCGCTCACCGTCAGCGGCCAGCTGCAGCTCAAAGTGGAGCAATTTGCCCAGGGCAACCCCTGGTGTGACAACCTCTACGGCAACCTCGACTGGTACAACGCCAGCGCCGATACCCCTGCGGGCAAGCTGGATCTGGCTGACCCCGAGCTGAAACTCACCTGCCTCGACTCCAAACTGGTGGCCGAACTCAAGCAGGGCTCCGATGCGGTGCAGACCATGGGTCGCCTCGAGCTGCAACCCAATGGCCAATACTTGTTCCAGGGCACCCTGAAACCGGGCCCAGAACTGCCACCGCAGATGCAGCAAGGACTCCCCTTCCTCGGCCAGCCCGACAGTCAGGGCCGCTTCCCCCTTCGCTATCAGGGGCGGATCTAAGCCATCATTCAAGGTGAAAATGGCTCAGGGACAACCCGAGCCATTTATATCGTCCATGTGACGTGTCCGTTGAAATACCAGATACGGCAGATACAAAAAAGCCCAAGCGATTGAATCGCTTGGGCTTTCTCTTTGAATATGGCGGAGGAGGTGGGATTTGAACCCACGGATGGTCGCCCATCGCCGGTTTTCAAGACCGGTGCATTCAGCCGCTCTGCCACCCCTCCGAACGGCGTGCATACTACGCTAAGCCCTTGTTCATATGCAATACATATTTCCTGTGGGATAGTGTGCGGGAGCAAAATGGCAGGTGGCTTGAAATTGTTCCTCGTCATCCCTATTTGTTCTACATACAATGCGTAAACATGCAGTAACAAACAGCGATCACGAGGCGGCTGCTCGCCGTCTCACCCGGACATCAAGAGGACACCCAAGATGGATACCCGTTCTATCTACACTGGCACCCAAAGTGCCGTACGCGATACCAACAAGGTGCTGCGTAACACCTATATGCTGCTCTCCCTCACTCTGGGCTTCTCTGCCGTGGTGGCGGGGGTCGCTACCGTGATGAACATGCCGCCGCTGCACTGGGCCGTGTTCCTGATCGGTGTCTACGGTCTGATGTTCCTGACCGAGAAGAATCGCAACAACGGCATGGGGCTGGTCTTCACCTTCGCCCTGACCGGTCTGCTGGGCTATAGCCTGGGCCCCATCATCAACATGTACATGAACAATGGTGGTGGCGAGATCGTGATGACCGCCCTTGGCGGCACCGCGCTCACCTTCTTCGGTCTGTCGGCCTATGCCCTGACCACCAAGCGTGACCTCTCTTTCATCGGCGGCATGCTGTTCGTCGGTTTCTGGGTACTGCTGGTGGCCATGATTGCCAACATTTTCCTGCAGATGAGCGCCCTGAGCCTGGCCCTGTCCGCCATGTTCATGCTCTTCTCCTCCGGTGCCATCCTGCTGACTACCCAGCAGATCGTGCGCGGCGGCGAGACCAACTACATCTCCGCCACCGTCACCCTGTATGTCTCCATCTACAACATCTTCCTGAGCTTGCTGAGCCTGCTTGGCGGCAACCGCAACTAATCAGAAACCCCGCTTCGGCGGGGTTTTTATTGGCTCCTCTTTCTGTCAGGATAAGTTGTAAATCAAGGATATGAAGCGAAGTGGCCCTGATTTGGATCAGGGCCACTTCGCGCTTGGCGAGTTACTATCTCGCTCTCGTTTCGATCAAGGGTTTCACCTGTCTCATGCCGATGGATCTCTCTGGCCTGCTGCGCCGACTGCTGATTGATAGTCACATCGATTTTGCTTCGCTCAAGGGTGGTGCCTAGCATGCCCATGGAATTCTCCGGTTTGTTACGCCGACTGCTGACCGATAGTCACATCTACTTCGCCCTCAAGGTGCTGCTGGCCATTCTCGGTCTGCTCGCCTTCACCCTGGCCACCGGCAATATCCAGCTCACCGTGCTGCTCTCTCTCGGGGTAGTGGCGGGCGCCATCGCCGAAACCGACGACAGCCTGTGGGGACGCCTTAAAAACCTCGCCATGACGCTCATCTGCTTCATGTTTGCGTCCCTCTGTGTGCAGTATCTCTACCCCACCCCCTGGCTGTTTGCCATCGGGCTGGCCAGCTCCACCTTTATCTTCGTGATGGTGGGGGCGCTCGGTGCCCGCTATGCCACCATCAGCTTCGGCTCGCTGCTGATCGCCATCTACACCATGCTGGGCGCCGCCAAGGCGCCGGATCTCTTCTACCAGCCGCTGGCCCTCGGCGCCGGCGCCCTCTGGTACGGGCTGGTCTCGTTTATCTGGCTCTGGCTGCTGCCCTACAAGACCCTGCACGAGCAGCTGGCCCAGAGCTACTTCGCCCTTGGTCGCTACCTGCTGGAAAAGTCCCGCTTCTTCCCGGCGGACGAGCACGGCGCCCAGGCCATTCGCCACAATCTGGCCCAGCTCAACATCAATCTGGTGAGCGCGCTGACCCTCACCAAATCGGCCCTCAACGCCCGCCTGAGCCGCCGCCATCCGGCGAGCCCGGAGCTTGCCAGCCTGCTGCGCCTCTATCTGCTGGCGCTGGAAATTCACGAGCGTGCCACCTCCAGCCACTACCCCTACAGCCGGCTGGAAGCAGAGCTCAAGCAGGGCATCGTACTGGAAGGATTTCAGGAGGTGTTTCTGCAACTCTCCGAGGCGTGCCAGCGGCTCGGTTACGCCATTCTGGTGCACAAGCCCTACGCCCATAACAAGCGCATTCACTGGACGCTGGAGGCCCTTGGCGATCAGCTGGAGTTCACCAATCTCAAGCAGCACTACCCGAAAACCCTGCTGACGCCGATGAAGTTCCTGCGCCGCAATCTGGCCAGCATCAACCAGTTGCTCGGTAGCGCCGAAGTGCTGCAAAACCCCGAACAGCCAGAGCAGGAGCTGCCCGCGCTGGCGCGCCCGCCCCGCCTGCCGCTGCTGGCCCAACTCAAGCAGCACCTCACCTTGCACTCCATGGTGTTTCGCCATGCGCTGCGTTTGTCACTCGGGCTGGTGATCGGCTACGGCATACTGCAAGCCTTTGATCTGGAAAAGGGCTACTGGATTTTGCTGACCGTGCTGTTTGTCTGCCAGCCCAGCTACAGCGCCACCCGCCGCCGACTGGTGCAACGGATGCTCGGCACCTTCGCCGGCATACTGGTGGGTATTCCGGTGCTCTGGCTCTTCCCCGAGCTGCACGTTCAGTTGGTGGTGATGGGACTGGCCGCCTTCCTCTTCTTCACCCAAGTGCGCAACAACTACAGCGCCGCGGTCTGCTTTATCACCCTCTACGTGCTGATGGCGTTCAACCTGCTTGATGGCATCGGCTTTGCCATTCTGGGGCCACGGCTGCTCGATACCCTGCTCGGCTGCCTGATCTCCTACGGGCTGGTGGCCTGGCTCTGGCCGGACTGGCAGTACAAGCGGCTGCCAACGCTGATCGCCAATTCGCTCTCAGCCAACGCCCGCTACCTATCGGCGGTGCTGGCAAGCCTCAAGCAGCAGCGGGACGAGTCCATCGACTATCGGGTGGCGCGCAAGAGCGCCCATCTGGCGGACAGCGAGCTGGCTACCGCCTGGCAAAGCATGCTGGTGGAGCCGCAAAAGCGCCGCCGCTTCCTCGATCTCTGCTTTACCCTCACCTGGCGCAACCACGCCCTGCTCTCCTACATCTCGGCGCTGGGGGCTCATCGCGACAAACTGGAGGCCATCAGCGGGCTGGATGAGGTGCGCCACCATATCTGCCACACCCTGGAGCAGGCCGCTGGCCATCTGGCAGGCAACCCCTCCAGCTCCATCGGCGGTCAGTGCCCCCTTCTTTGCACGGACAGCAGCCCGGACAGCAGCGAGGAGCAGCTGATGCTGACCCAGCAGCTCAACCTGATCAGCGAGCTGGCGGATCAGCTGCTGCATCTGGCCAACGAGAGCCGGTTGCTCACCGGGGATCAAGGCGCTACCATGCCCGCCCAATCCTGATAGCCCCATTAGCGAGGAGCCCCCATGTCTGCGTCCGAAAAACATCAGCTGGAATTCAACGGCCAACTCATCGAGACCGATGCCAAGGGCTACCTGCTCAACAGCAACGACTGGAGCGAGGAGCTGGCGCTGGTGCTGGCTGCGCAGGAGGGGATCACGCTTGAGGAGCCGCACTGGGAAGTGGTGCGCTTTGTGCGCGCCTTCTATCTGGAGTTCAACACCTCCCCCGCCATCCGCGCGCTGGTCAAGGCAATGGAGAAGCAGTACGGCCCCGAGAAAGGCAACAGCCGCTATCTCTACAAGCTGTTCCCGGAAGGGCCAGCCAAGCAGGCGACCAAGATTGGCGGCCTGCCCAAACCGGTGAAGTGCATCTGATCCCATGCATCTCATCCCATAACAACGGGGGGCCGCAACTGCGGCCCCCCGTTGTTTTTGATGCGCTACCTTCGCGCACCTCCCATTCATATATCTCAGGCTGCCAGCCAGCCTTATTCCCGCTTGTCAGCCAGCGCCACCAGCTGCTCCGCCAGCCGATGACCGTGCAGGTAGGAGGCGATCAGCTCGCTATCTGCCTTGCCGATCTCAATCTGCTGATACCAGTGCTCCAGCATGGCGGCAAAGCCGCGCTGGGCCAGCACCGGCTGCCAGTCGCTGGGGCTAAGCATCTGCGCCTGCTTGTCGCGGGCGATGCTGCCGCGGGTGCAGTTCTCAAGGTGCAGGGAGAGGTTGTCGCCGTAGGCATCGATGCGCTCCTCGGTGATCCCGGCGCTGCGGTTCATGCTGCCGCTGATGGCGCGATCGCCGCTCTGCCAGCTGACGCTTACCCCGGCCAACAGGCTGTGGTCCTTCGCATCCGGTCGCAAGACCGCATGAAAGTCGCCGCCCGGCACGCTGCCATAGAAACAGAGGCTGTCGAGCACATGGATAAAGTCGTCGAACATAAAATCCCGCGCCTTGCCCGGCAGGGCGAAGCGGTGTTTCTGCCAGTTGAGCTCGGTAAGCGGCTGGGCCCGCGCCTCGGCCATGGCGGGCAGATAGCGGCGGTTGAAGCCGGTAAAGAGGGGGCAATCTTGCGCGATAGCGAGGTTGGCCAGCGCTTCTGCCTCGGCCAGATTGCCGCACAGGGGCTTGTCGACAAAGGTGGGGAGCCCTGAGCGCAGGCACTGCTCGGCCAACTCGCGGTGAACGGCGGTGGCGGCGTGGATCATCACGGCATCGGGGCGGCTGGCCAGCATGGCCGCCACATCGGTAAAACACTCGGCGATCCGATACTGGCGGGCCAGCTTTTCCAGCACTGCCGGATTGCGGGTGCAGAGCAGCGGGGTGACCCGCTCATCGCTCGCCAGCAGCGGCAGATAGGCTTTTTGGGCGATATCCCCCAGACCAATCATGGCAATGCGCATCTCAACTCCTTTTCACTCGATAACGGGACAAGCGGATAACTGCCCGCACCATCGCAGGATTTGTCCCGCAGATCCAGCCTGCCGTTAGCAAACTGGCTGGCGTGTGCAGTTCTGTGCAAACGGCGACGTTATTTGGGCATGGCAAGATCGCAGACCGACTTGATCACCTCGGCCAGCCACTCGATGGCGAGATTGCCCTGACTTTTGCGGTGTCTGCCAACCACCACCTCGAACTGCTGCGGCGCCCCGGCCAGCTCCAGCATGCGAAAATCGCCGAGGGTGGCGACGGCCGATGGAATGCAGGCCGCCACGTCATTGACCGACATAAAGGCTTGCAGCGAGGTGTAACAGGGGAGCGTCGCCACCGCCGCGCTGGCAACCTGCTGCGGGCTCATCTGCCCTTCGAAATTGCCGACGCTGTTGGCAAACTGCACAAAGGGGATGGCCGCCAGATCCTGCGGAGCGTTGTCCGGCAGATATCGGGAGTCGCGGCGCAGCACGCAGCAGTAGTGATCCCGGCGCAGGGTGGTGCGCAGCAACCCCGGGTCGAGATAGGCATCAAAGCCAATCACCAGATCGACCTCGCCGCTGGCCAGCGCCTCCAGATGCAGCTCGGCCTGAAAGTCCACCACATCGAGCCGGATGGAAGGTGCCTGAGTGCGCAGGGCGCTTGCCAGCCTTGGGATAATGGCGAGCTGGGCATATTCGTTGGCCATCACCCTGAAGGTGCGCTGGCTGCTGGCGGGATCGAAGGGGGCAGCCACAAAGACCCCGTCGATATCGGTCAGGATCTGCTCGAACTTGTCGGCCAGCTGGCAAGCGTAGTCGGTCGGCTGCAACCCGGCGCTCTGGCGGATAAAGAGCTCGGCGGGAAAGAGATCGCGCAGCTTTTTCAGATGGCTGCTCACCCCCTGTTGGGAGATCTCCAGCAGCTCGGCCACCCGCGACACGCTCTTGTATCTGACCAGCAGCACCAGCACCCTCATCTGCCTGATATCGATCTTCTCCACCCTCACCTCACCAATTTCAGTTGTATCACATACAAATCACTCATGATTTACATTGTATCAGTAGCTCTCTAACCTTGCAGCTATTCCAGCAAAGCGAGGTTAACGATGAAAACAGTCATTCTGATTGGTGCTCAGGGGAAAATGGGGCAAGCCGCCCTCAGTGGTCTGGGCAAGCACAAGGTCATTACCGCCAGCCGCTCCGGCGAGGGGTGTGATTTTCAGGTGGATATCACCAGCCGAGAGTCTATCGAACGGCTCTACCAAAACGTGGGTTCCTTCGATGCAGTGGTCAATACCGCCGGCTATTGCGAATACGCCCCCTTTGGCGAGCTGAGCGACGAGCAGTGGCAAACCACCATCCAGAGCAAGCTGATGGGGCAGATCAATCTGGTCAATATCGGCCTCAACTACATCAATCAGGGGGGATCCTTCACTCTGATCTCCGGCATCCTCAATATCAAGCCGATCCCGCTGGCCATTGCCGATGCCACCACCAGCGGCGCCATCGATACCTTTGTCCAGTGCGTGGCCCACGAGCTGCCCCGTGGCATTCGCATCAATGTGGTCAACCCGACCGTACTGGAAGAGGCGTGGGACGTATATGGCGAGATGATGCCGGGCTTCCAGCCGGTGCCGGGCGCCCTGGTCGGCAAGGCGTTTGAGCGCTCCGTCGATGGCTTTATTAGCGGCCAGGTGCTCTATGTCGATGCCTGATCCGGTTCAGGTGTGATCCCAATGCCTTTGTAATTCCTTTTCGATGTTTTTCCTCTTCCCCGAAAGCTCTGCTCTCGGGGCTTTTTCTATAACGGGGGGCAGAACAGCAGCAGAACGGGTTTCGTATTGAGCCCATTTTGGCTACCATGCCGCACTTCACGAAGCGACAAAGGCAAGGACGCGATGAGCAACAAGACACTGCAATCCCTCTTTCACTACAAACGCTGGGCCGATAGCGAGCTGCTGGATGCCATCGCCATGCTCGATGCGCAGCAATATGGCGAGGCCCACCACACCTGCCTCAGGATCTTCAACCATATCCATGTGGTCGATGCCATCTTCAAGGCCAGTCTGCTGGGGGAAAACCATGGTTTTACCGCCACCAATACGCCGGAGACACCGACCCTCACCGCCCTGCGCAGCGCAGTCACCAAGCTGGATAACTGGCTGGTGGATTACGTCGCAGCGCTGAGCCCGCAAGAGGGGGCAACCCCGCTCTCGTTTCACTTTGTCGATGGTGACAAGGGGCAGATGAGCCGCGATGAAATGCTGCTCCATCTGGTAACTCATGGCGGCTATCACAGGGGAGCCATCGGGCGGATTCTGGTGCAGTGTGGCATCACGCCGCCGCGCGATACCCTGACCACCTTTTTGCATCGCAGCGAACCCGGGCGGAGGGGTGATGCGCCTCTGGCAGAGGGCGGGACCCGCCCATGATACGCGCCTGCCTGCGGCTCACACCGCTGCTGCTGATTTGGCTACTAAGCGGCTGTGCCGCCGCCATCGATCACTACGCGGGGCGCTTTCGCAACACCCTTGTATCGGAGGAAACCCGCGCGACCATTCGCGCCGAGCTGGGCGAGCCCCAGCATTGCCAGCAGGCCGCCTTTCTGACCGAGGATAAGGTGCAGGGCTGCGATCGCTTTACCGTGCTCGGCAAGATCCACAAGCGCGCTGACGGCAATGGCCAGGCCACGGCGAGCGCCGTGACATTGGGGCTGGGGGAGCTGATCCTGGTGCCGATGACAGTAGCCGGGGTCGCGGCGGACTACACCCAGCGCCACACCATTACCGTCTATTACGATCGGGACGAACACTACCTGTTTCACACCCTGCAGAACGCCAAGGGGCAAGAAGTCAGGCAGTAGGTTGCCATCGCCCATGATCCGTCTTGACTGTATCTCAAACCAATATGGCCCGAAGAGAGCTGACATTTCACAAACCACATGAGAGCCCCTCCCGTCACTAATAAAAAACAACTTGATAACAGATTTTAAAAGGCGAAGCTTTTCTGATGGTTACATCACTTTTGCTCTCGCTTGCACAGCTTCATTTGGCTTATCATAGCCACTCGATACCTATAAGAACGCATAGATATTGCCTCTTCTGATAATCAGGTCATATAAGACACAGCAATTGAAGTGAATTAATGCATTGAGCGCTGATAATCAAAAGCTGCCAGCGCTAATGCGTCCAAAGTCAATAGCTGTCGATATTTTACCGCCCCCGAAGAAGCTTCGATGCCGACTTTATTGGTATGTCTAAATCTCGCTATTAAATAAAAATGGCAAGGAATAGCTATGGATAAATCGTTTCGTCTTGCGCCTATCAGCTGTGTGCTGATCGTGGCTGTTGGTTGCAGTTCTCAGCAGATGCAGAATTTCAAATCTACTGTCAATGACATTGGCAAAGATTACGGTATGCCGGTTCTTTGTGGGGCTGGCATTATAGCCGGGGGCGCTGCAGGCTACGCGCTCAACGGAAAGAAAGGTGCTGTTGCAGGGGGTGCCATCGGGGGGGCGCTAGGCTGTGCTGCAGGTTATATGTGGCAGTCACGGCTACAAGAGCTTGACCGGATAGCCAAGGAAGAAAATCTCAACATTGCCACCGAGAAACTGACCGTTGCCGAGCCATCTGCAGTTACGGGAGTGCCACAGGATGCAGGACTGGTAGCTCAGATACCCGATTCCGGCATGTTTGCAATTGGCTCTGCTCAATTGACAGAGAGCGGTCTGCGAGTGGTCACAAAACTGGCCCAGCTCTATTCCAAACCCGCCGCCGCTGACGCCTCGAATGCGCGCCGCATTCTCCTCGTTGGCCACAGTGACGCCACCGGCCCTGCAGAACTGAATCTGCGACTGTCCGAGCAACGGGCAAGAGCCGTCGGCAAGATCTTGGTCGCATCGGGTATCCCGGCCTCTTCCATTTATTATCAAGGTGCTGGTTCTTCTCGCCCTATAGCAGACAACAGTGATCCCTTGCTTCGCGGTCAGAATCGCCGGGTCGAAATTGTAGAACTGGCAAACGAGCAGGCCTTGGTCATGCGAGCCCAATCCGAAGAGAGCAATACCCGATATCTGCGTTATGGGACTTCCGAGACCGCCAAACCTCGTGTGGCTGCGACCAGACCTGCGGCTCAGTCCGCAAGCGGTTCAGGCAAGGTGACGACCACGTCGCAAACAGCACCTCGTCACACAACAGCCAAGCAGAGCGCTCCAGACACCAGCATGACCAAGGCCGCCCCCAACGCCAAGGCAGCGGTGGACTTCGGCGGCAAGCCTGCTGAAACCTATCAGTGGAACATGGCTCAGAACATCAAGCCCAAAGCGAGCGGTTTTGCACTCATTAGCAGCGCATACGCAAGCGACATGCCGATGTCGAGCTGTGAGGCAGATAAGCCGCGCAGTGCTGGCCAGGTACTGAGCATGGCGGACGACAAACCTCTCCCACGTCATGCCACCAAGGAGTACATGCCCGGCTATAACAATCGTGTCTGGGCCAATACCGTCAACGGCCACCTGGTGACTGTTTCTCCGGTTTCCATCTTGCGTGACAACGCCAAGGTCGATCGTCAACCGATCCTGCAGGTGGTTCAGGGTTACAAATCTTCGAATCAGAAGAAGCCTCAAACCCTCAAGGCAGTGGCCAACACCTATGAGGGAGAAAGTGAAGTGCTTTACCGCCTCTTCACCAGCGATCCCAAGGCATCTGTGTCCTGCATGGATCTCGTGTTCAGCAAAGGCAACGCCCAGGTAAGCCAGGGAGCCCTGTTCTATCCAGCAGGTTCCGAGGCTTATGTTGCCTCCTACAAGCCCATTCCCGCCACCCATTCCAAATAAGAATACGGAGAAACTTAGTGGAAGACTTTTCTTTGGCAGCGCTCAAAGCGCTGATCCTCGCCAACCAGATGCTGACCGTTGGCCTTGTTTCATTCCTCATCAGTGCCGTTGTGGTATGGCGGCATTGGGAGAATGTCTCCTACTTCCTGATCCGGGTATGGCATAGCCTCCCTCTCATCGGCACCGTTGCTCGCCTAGCGCGCAAACCCGCATCGGTCGATGGAAATGGCTGGATCAACCATGAAGTGACCCTGTCCAATGTGTATTACCGCGAATACAAGAAGCATTTAAAAGGAACAGATGCCTACAACGCCTCCCTCGACTACCTGGCCAAGGCAGGAGAGGCTGGTCGTTCCCCGCGCCCTGCGTGGGTTCTGGCCTTGGTGCTAGTACTGGTACTGGTCGAGGCAATGGGGTTTGCCTACGTGCTCGCAGGTTGGATGAACATGGATGCATCAACCAATGACCGTCACCTGCTGGCGGCCGCGACTGCGCTATTGCTTGCCGTCGCATCCGCATTTCTAGCGGAAGTTGCCGGGCACTCCCTGCATCACAACAGTCTGATAGCCCGTGCGCGCCACTGGTGGCAAGGGGAAGAGCCATCCAAACGCTCTCGTACCCTCAAGGCAAACAAGGCCATCAATCTGGAAGACTCCTTCTCGGATTCTGACAAACCTGACTATGAACAGCTGCTGGCACGCCTGAAGGATGTGAATTCCAATGTTAGCCGCAAGTTTGTCTGGCTGATTGTCTGTGCTTCATTTGTTGCCTGCATGGCTGTTGGCGCCTTCGTGGTACGCTCCGCGACCCTCGATAGCATCGAAACCGAGATGGTCAACAACATGCGTGCAGAAACAACGGCCCAGCATGACAGCAGCATGAGTTCGCCATTTGACCTGCCGGAAGAGTCTCAGGCAATCAACAACGAGGCGGAAGAAGCCACCATCGAAGACAAGATGCAGGCAATCCGTGAGGCCAGCCTGACCACCTACGTCATGCTGTCGCTCATCTACATCGCCATCCAGGGGATCAGCATCTGGCTTGCCAGCAAATACCATTTTGCGGGCACCCATTCCAAAACAGCCTGGCGTCTGACTCACGAGTATGCGACTGCCGAGGAGATGCTGGACGCGATGGACCAGCAACGCACTGCCATTGCCAGCCATGCCGATGACAAACTCCGCCGTTTGCAGACCCTGTTGTCGAGCCGTGACCATACCAACTCTGCTGTGCTAGGTGCGCTGGAAGGGGAGAAATCTGCCCGTCGTAACTTCCTGGCCTTTATTGAAAGGCCGAGCACTGTACCATCCAAGGTTGCCCCTCAGGCAACTCCGGCAGCGCAAGCCGAGGTTGCACCGGCCGTACAACCTGCGGTTGCTCAAGCAGAAACGGAGGTCCTATCAACCACTGATGCCCCCAGCCAAGCCGGACCTAGCGTCAAGGCCGCCGATTTCCATGATGTCACTGGCCTGCCCGAAGAGAGCCTGGCCGCGGCCAGCCGCGCACTGGGTGTTGATGAAGCTCAGTTGCGTGATATCCGTGAGCAGCAGATGGCCCTCAAGACCCTGGGCCTCTTTCCCGCCAAGCAGAGTGCCTAATCGTGAAGATCACCCATATATTGCTACTGGCGTTGACGCTGCCTTGTGCAGCGTTGGCGGCCGAGCGTAACGACATACAGAGCTGCTATGAGCGTAATGGCCTGGCCGACATGAAACCTGCGGGCACCGGCCGCGAGCTGGTAGTCATCATCGACCAGACCATTCCGATGCCTGAAGACCTGCAACGAAGCAGTTGGGGGCAGATCGAACGGTTCGTCCAAGCCGGTGATCGCGTCAAGCTCTATACCTTCTCCGCCTTCTTGCCTGGTGAATACCTTCGCCTGACTTATGCGGGGCAACTGGATATGCCGCTGGAAGGGGAAGTCCGGGACGATGTCAGCATGCGTAAATTGCGCGGTCTGGACACCTGCCTGACGACGCAGACCAAGGTCTTTCGTAACGGCTTTGGCAAACAGTTCGTGAAAGCACTGCGTGATGCCCGCCAAGACATCCCCAAGAGCGAAATCATGAACTCGCTGCGAAAAGTGGGTGAGGATATGAAGGCCGAGCAAGGCGTCAGTGACCGCGTCGTGTTCCTCATTTCGGACATGCTGGAGCACTCCGATTACACCAGTTTCTATGCCACCAACAAGATCAAGCAGCTCAATGTCGGCAACGAGCTCAAGCAGGCCAAGAGCAAGGGGCTGTTTGCCGATCTGCAAGGCGCTCGAGTCTACGTCACGGGCGCCGGTCTGGTGACAGACGCGGTGAAGCATGCCTATCGTTCCGGCAAGACCATGGATGCACTTGGTGACTTCTGGTCACAGTACTTCGAGCACTCCGATGCCACTCTGGTGAACTTCGGAGCCCCCAGCCTGAGCACGGATTTGCAGTAACCGTCACATCCACAGGCAGAGCTCCACGCTTCAACCCCATCACACAAGGGCGACCAACCGGTTGCCCTTGTTATTTTCATTGCTGCCCACCTTCTCCCTGCGGGATCGCGTTTTTATTGCCATCTGATTGCTCCTGCCAAACACGTCATGAACGGGCCCCAAGCCCATCTATCGGGCAGGCCAAGATAACAGAAGCGCTCCCTGATGGGCATGCTCGCCACGCCTGTCATCCTGCTAATGGCATTCACAACAGTCATCAGCCTGTCATCTGGCTGACATCCCGCGGTCATTTTCAAGCCATAGAGTTTTTCACTTATTTTTCATATGGATAGATAAGGAACATCATGACTTTCCCGCGCTCTTCTTATGTGGCTTTGGCCGTCTCGCTGGTCTTGCTTGGCGGCTGCCAGTCAGAGAACGAATCGTCTGCCGACAGCCAGGGCAAAACCGCCTATCAATACAGCACCAAAGCGGTCTACAGCCCGCAGCAGCAGGCGGAGAGCTACGAGCCAGCGCCCCAGGGGTTCAGCCCGGTCTTTACCGAGATGGTAGCGCGCCACGGCTCGCGCTCCCTCTCCAGCCCGAAATATGACGTGCTGACCAAGCTGGTCTGGGAAGAGGCGCAGCGTCAGGGGGCGCTCACCACCCTCGGGCAGGGGCTGGGAGGCAAGGTCGATCTGGTGACGGCCGCCAACCAGAAACTGGGCTATGGCCTGCTCTCGGCGCTGGGCAAGGAGGAGCACGCCAATCTCGCCACCCGGCTGGCGGCGCGGCTGCCGACCCTGCTCAACAGCAGCGAACCCCACTGCATCAAGGTGGTCACCTCGGGCAAGGACAGGGCCAACGAAAGCGCCTTCTACTTTATGGAGAGCCTCAAGCGCAACGTGAGCTATGTCAGCGACTCGGCGCAGTGCTACCTCACGCAGGATGACCCCTCGAAGATCGACAAAAAGCTGGTCAACAAGTTCGAGCTCTACTTCCACAAGACCACGCCCGAGGGGGATTACGCCCGCTACCTGCCCGCCTATGAGAGTTATCAGCGCTTTATCGGCGACGAGGATGCAGGAATCGCCCCGGCCCCCGAACTGGCCAGAGCGCTGGATCAGCTTAAAAACCTGAGCAAGACCAGAGAGATGGCCCGCAGCATGCTGGAACGTATCTACAGCAAGGGGTTTGTCGACTATCTGGCGGGCGGCGTCGAGTTTGTCGCCGTCAATCCGGAAGATGGCGGCATGACCTATGTACGCGACGAAGTGGATGCCGCCCTGATGCTCTACAACCTCTTTATCATCGGCCCCGGCATGATCCGCGAAGCGCAGGCACAGGGCAGCGCCCCCTGGGCGCTGGAGCAGTTCCTCACCCCGGAGGAGTCTGCCTGGTTCTCCTACCTCTCCGATGCGGAAGATTTCTACGAGAAGGGGCCGAGCTTTGCCAACCAGAGCGCCCCCTACGCCATTGCCCAGCCGCTGCTCGACGGCCTGTTTGGCGAGGTGCAACGTCAGGTAGTGGAAGGCGAGCAGAGCCGACGGGCCACCCTGCGCTTTGCCCACGCCGAAGCCATTATCCCCCTCGCCGCCCTGATGAAGCTGGAAGGGAGCCGTCAGGGGGCCAGCCCGGATCAGCTATTCAGCCAGCAGAACAACGAGTGGCGCGGCGGCTGGGTCTCCCCCTATACCGCCAATATTCAGTGGGATATCTACCAGAACGGGCAGCGGCAGGTGCTGGTCAAGATGCTCTACAACGAAAAGGAGATCGCCTTTAAAACCGGCTGCCAGCCCTACCAAAGCGGCAGCCACTACTACGACTTCGAGGAGCTCAAGCGCTGCTACGGCTATAACGGCTAACCGCGCCGGATATGGCAATCACCAGGGGCGACCAGCAGGTCGCCCCAATCCACTCCCCTTCCCTGCTTGCCAAAGCGGGATATGGCTATAAAGCCGCCTTCCGGCTCCATTTGCTGATCAAGCGCAAAAAATGATTAATTTCTGATGGTTATATCACTTAAAGGCTCACCTCGGCAGTTTCGTTTGGCTTACCATAGCCATCCAGAACCTGTTGAACTGAGGTGGGTTGCTGCCAGCGTTGATTAAGGGAGCATATTGGAAGCTATCATCCACTACCGGTCGCGTGGAATTTAGTGGTGATACGCCTCATACAAAACTGTGGTGCCAAAAAAGTTGGGTATCCCAGATTTCTCTACCAGATTTATCTTTTTCCAAGACGACAACTTGCCGTTACAGAATCACGGTCATTAACAAACCTCAAGATAATAAACAAGAAAGACTGAAATAATGCACAAAAACACTTCCGAAATAACCGAATGGTCCGTCGACGGACTGCTGGATGAGATCCGCCACTTAAATAGCAACATGAAAGATCGTTCACTGGCCTTCATTCTTGGTGCTGGAGCATCCATCAGCTCAGGCATCCCTGCTGGTGGTGCTTTAGCAACGAAATGGCTAGAAGATCTATACCTACGGGAAAACTTTAAGACAGATGAAAAAATTGAATCATGGGCCTCTAAAAAACTAGGTATTGATGAATTTCAGCTACATGATGCAGCCACACATTATGCAAAAATATTCGAATTACGCTTTGGTTGTGACCCACAATCTGGTTATGCAGCTTTAGAAGCCGTAATGGAGGAAGCCGAACCCAGTATTGGCTATGCTATCCTCGCCAAAATTCTTGATAAAACACGTAACAAGGTGGTTGTAACCACCAATTTTGATAATCTAGTTGCTGATGCACTGGCTCTGCAAGCTCTACGCGCACCACTGATAGTTGGCCATGAATCACTTACTAGCTTTATAAATCCTCGCCTTTCACGCCCTCTGGTAGCCAAGATACATCGCGACTTACATCTTCATCCAAAAAATGATCAAAATGGAGTTCAATGCCTTGAACAAGGATGGAAAGATGCATTGTTGAAGTTATTCCAACATTACACACCAGTAATTATTGGTTATGGTGGTAATGATGAAAGCCTAATGGGTTTCCTCTCAACCCTCCCCCATAAACATATTCCAGGCCGCCTATTCTGGTGCTATCGCGAAAGTGATTATCCTCAGCAACGAATTCTAGATGTTGTTTCATATCATCAGGGCGTATTAGTTGCAATTGCTGGATTTGATGAATTTATGGTTCAACTTGCTCAAGCACTTTTCCCTGGCTTTATGCTTGATAGCATCGCTAATGAAATTGCAACCATAGGTGATGAGCGCGCCAAAAAATATGAGACACTAGCAAATAAATTAATGGAAAGTGTGGCCAAACATGATTTACGCACAAATTCAGTAATCTCTAAACAAGCAAGACAGTCAATATCTGAAGCTAGCCATACCGAAGATGAGAGTAGATGGTGGTTTTGGGAACTTCGAGCTAACGCCGAACCAGACCTTACGAAGAGAAAAGCCATTTACGAAAAAGCTATCACGCGTTTACCGGATAGTATTGAGTTACACGGTAACTACGCAATATTTCTGACTGAGCAGCTAAGAGACTATGATACCGCAAAAAAAATATATGAACGAGCTCTGGCGATTGCACCAGATAATGCCAATAGCATTGGCAATTATGCCCTTTTCCTATCAAACAATTCTGATGATAATAACAAAACTAAAGCCATGTTTAAACGTGCCATTGAACTTGACCCCAACCACGTGAATAACATTGGAAACTACGCCATATTTTTAACTAATAGATGTGAAGACTATGATGCCGCCGAATCAATGTTTAAGCGTGCTCTTTCACTTGACCCTCATGATGCCCGTCTAACTTGTTTATATGCTGAATTTATAGCATGCCAACGTAAGGATTACGATGCTGCCGAGGTAATATATAAACGAGCTATTGAATTAGCACCCAATGATGCAGATAATGTTGGTCTTTACGCAAGTTTCCTTGCAAATCTGCGCAGGGATTATGACTACTCAGAGGAATCATATAGACATGCTATAGACCTCGATCCTCAGAACGTTAATAACCTTGCAAATTATTCAGCTCTATTGTTAACTCGTGGAAACTCTGCAGATCTAATACAGGCTGATACGCTCATCCGAAAAGTTATCAATATATCCAAACAAAAACCCTCCCCTGCATTGGCAGAGGTTTTACTATATAAATGCCTGCTTGACGAACTCCATTACAAAGAGCCAAGCCGAAGCATTGGTCGTTTAAAAAAGCTGTTCGAGATAGGATACGAACGAGGACAGTGGGACTTTTCACAATTACTTGATTCTTGTTTACCTAAAGTTACATCGGAGCGCCACAATTTTTATCGTGCTATTGCAGCTGCAATTCTGGACGAAAATAAAGTGGTTACGCTAGATGAGTTCCCACTGTGGCATAATGCGGAAAGAGATGATCCATATACACTTACAGAGTAATTTTTTAGTTTTTAACTCATCAACATTGAATAAAAAGGCGACCATCTGGTCGCCTTTTTATTTTTATCGTTTTCCAATCAGGAAAACTTACCTTGCCGGTCGCTTGGCACCATTTCCTTTTGCCGCAGGCTTGCCGCCTTGAGCGGCGGGTTTGGCCCCTGGCTTGGCAGAGCCTACGCGGGTCGGGGTTTTACCCTTATGGGCGGGTTTTCCGGCAGGTTTGCTTTTACCAGCATTCTTGCCTTCGCCCTGTGCGGCCGGTTTGCCATTAGCCGCCCCTTTCTGCAGCTGGGAGCCCACCGGTTTGCCGCCCGTCGGTTTGTTGCCTGTGCCGTTGCCGCGCTGATGGGCAATGTTACTGTGGCGAGTCAGGGCCGGTTTCATCCCCTTGCCAGTGGCGGCACGCTCGTTGCGACCTTCCGCTGGCACCAGACAACCGGGGCCACTGCCAATCAGGTGGCCCTTGCCCATGGCGAGCAGGGCTTCGCGGATCATCGGCCAGCCAGCGGGGTCGTGGTAGCGCAGCAGCGCCTTGTGCAGGCGGCGACGGCGCTCGCCCTTGGCAACAAACACATCGCCACCGGTACGGCTCACCTTGTTTAACGGGTTTTTCTCCGTGTAATACATGGTGGTGGCGTTGGCGAGCGGCGACGGGTAGAAGTTCTGCACCTGATCGAGCTTGAAGCGGTTCTCTTTGACCCAGAGCGCCAGATTGATCATGTCTTCATCCGTGGTGCCCGGGTGGGCGGAGATGAAGTAGGGGATCAGGTACTGCTGCTTGCCCGCCTCTTTCGAGTATTTGTCGAACAGCTCCTTGAACTGGTAGTAGCTGCCCATGCCCGGCTTCATCATCTTGGAGAGCGGTCCCTCCTCGGTGTGTTCCGGCGCGATCTTCAAGTAGCCGCCGACGTGGTACTTGGCCAGCTCCTTGATATAGCGGGGATCTTCCACCGCGATGTCGTAACGCACGCCGGAGGCGATGAGGATCTTCTTGATGCCCTTGAGGTCGCGCGCCTTGCGATAGAGGTTGATGGTCGGGCTGTGGTCGGTGTCCATGTGCGGGCAGATGGTGGGCCAGACACAGGAGGCGCGACGGCAGGTCTGCTCGGCCTTGGGGCTCTTGCAGCGCAGCTTGTACATGTTGGCGGTGGGGCCGCCGAGATCCGAGATGACCCCGGTAAAGCCCGGCACCTTGTCGCGGATATCTTCGATTTCTTTGAGGATCGACTCTTCCGAGCGGCTCTGGATGATGCGCCCTTCGTGCTCGGTGATGGAGCAGAAGGAGCAGCCGCCAAAGCAGCCGCGCATGATGTTGACCGAGGTCTTGATCATCTCGAACGCCGGGATCTTCTCGTTGCCATAGGCCGGGTGCGGCACCCGCTGGTAGGGCAGGCCGAAGACGCCGTCCATCTCCTCGGTTTCGAGCGGGAAGGCGGGCGGGTTGACCCAGACGATGCGATCGCCGTGAGCCTGCGACAGGGCGCGGGCACAGCCGGGGTTGGTCTCGTGGTGCAGAATGCGCGAGGCGTGGGCGTAGAGCACCTTGTCCTCTTTGACCCGCTCGAACGCCGGCAGCTTCACATAGGTTTTTTCCCACGGCTTGGGCTTGGGCGGCTGCACCAGCACGGGTTGGGCTTCCTGCGCGGCAGGGGCCGCGTCGGTGGCATCATCCGAGCATGGGGCCCCTTCCATATAGGGGTTCATGATGGGATCGATGCGGCCAATCTGGTCGAGCTTGCTCGAATCCACCCCTTTCCAACCCGGCAGCGGCTCCTTGCGGATGACGGCAGTGCCGCGAATATCCTGCATGGTGTCGATGGTCTCCCCCGCCGCGATGCGGTGAGCCACTTCCACCAGCGGCCGCTCGGCGTTGCCGTAGATGAGGATATCGGCCTTGGCATCGAGCAGGATGGAGCGGCGGATGGTCTCGGACCAGTAGTCGTAGTGGGCGATACGGCGTAAGGACGCCTCGATGCCGCCGATAACGACGGGCACCTCCTTGAAGGCCTCTTTGCAGCGCTGGGTATAGACCAGGGTGGCGCGATCCGGCCGCTTGCCGCCCACATCCCCTGGGGTGTAGGCGTCGTCGTGGCGCAGCTTTTTGTCGGAGGTGTAGCGGTTGATCATGGAGTCCATGTTGCCCGCGGTCACCCCGAAGAAGAGGTTCGGTTTGCCCAGACGCATAAAGTCATCCTTCGATGACCAGTCCGGCTGGGCGATGATGCCGACCCGAAAGCCCTGCGCCTCCAGCATGCGGCCGATGACCGCCATGCCGAAGCTCGGGTGATCCACGTAGGCATCCCCCGTCACCAGAATGACGTCGCAGCTGTCCCAACCCAGCTTGTCCATCTCTTTGCGGGACATGGGCAGGAAGGGCGCCGTGCCGTAGCACTCGGCCCAATAGCGGGGATAGGAGAAAAGGTTGGGTACCGGCTGCATTTTGAACACCTGGAAAAATTCGGGTCGCGCATTATACCGGTTGCGGCCAAGGGGGGCGATGGCTTTTTGTCCCTATAGATCCCGCGGAATAGGCCGCCGCCCGCAATAGCAAGGGCGCCCGCAGGCGCCCTTGTGATGATGAGGCTGATAACTGGCCCCCGCTTGAGCGCGCAGGTCAGGGTTCAGACCAGGATTCAGGTCAAGGCGCTGATCAGGGCGCCGGAGGCTGCGACTCCCCAGCCCCCTTGGCGGCCAGCGCTTCGTCTACCTGCTGATCCCGCGCCCCTGTCATGCCGGCGTGGCGGGCGATCAGATGGTAGATGGCGGGCACCACCAGCAGGGTAACCAGGGTCGCCAGCGACAATCCGAAGAAGACCACGGTTCCCACCGCCATCCGGCTCTCGTAGCCTGCCCCCATGGAGAGCATCAGCGGCACAGCGCCGATAATGGCGGTGAGCGAAGTCATCAGGATAGGGCGCAAGCGGCGCACCGAGCCTGCGATGATCGCCTCCTCGAACCCTTCGCCGCGCTGGCGCAACTGGTTGATGAACTCGACGATGAGGATGCCGTTCTTGGTCACCATACCGATCAGCATGATCATCCCGATCTGGCTGTAGATGCTCATCTCCTGCCCCGTCAGCCAGAGGCCGAGCAGGCCACCGAAGATGCCGAGCGGCACCGTCACCATCACCACCGCCGGGGTCAGGGTGCTCTCGAACTGGGCCACCAGCACCAGATAGACCACCAGCAGGGCGAGGCCAAAGACCAGCACCATCTCCCCCTGATTGTCGCGGTAATCCTTGGAATCACCGGCGTAATCCACCGTCATGCCGGTGGGCAGGTTGTCGTTGGCCCAGCCATCGAGGAAATCGAGGGCCTCACCCAGAGTGTGGTCAGGGTGCACATCGGCGGTCAGGGTGATCGCTTTTTGCCGCTGGTAGTGGTTGAGGCGGTTGGCAGTCGCCACCTGCTTGACGGTCGCCAGGGTCGAGAGACTGACCATCTCGCCGTTGGCGGCCTTTAGATAGATTCGACCGAGATCCGAGATGCCGTTGAACTCGGTCTGGTTGCCGCGCAGGTAGACGTCATACTCCTCGCCCCTGTCCACATAGGTGGTCTTGCTCGCCCCGCCCAACAAGGTCTGCAAGCTGTTGGCCACGGTGGAGACCGGAATGCCAAGCTGGCTGGCGCTGTCGCGATTGATGGTCACCTGCAGTTCGGGAGTCTTCTCGGCATAGTCGAGATCCGGGCTCAGCATCAGGCCGCTGCCCTGCGCCGCCTGTTGCAGCGCCAACCCTTGCTGGTAGAGCTCGGCATAGTCGTTACCCTGCAGCACGAACTGCACCGGTGCGGTGGAGCCACCGCGGAATCCGGGCTGGAAGGTGCGGATCATCACATCGGGAATGCCGGAGAGCTTGGCACCCAGCGAGCGGGAGAACTCGGTGGCGGTGACGTCGCGCTCCGCCCAGTCGGTGAGCTGGATGATCACCATACCGGTCTGATCGCCGCCACGGCCAAAGGCGGGGGTACTGAAGCTCAGCGCCTGCACCACCCCTTTGCCCAGCATCGGCATGATGGCGGACTCCACCTGCTGCATGTTACGCTTCATCCGCTCGATGCTGGTCCCCTCTGCCCCCTTGACGAAGACATAGATGACGCCGCGATCCTCGGTCGGGGTAAGGCTGGTCGGCAGCTGGGTAAAGAGGGCACCGATACCGCCCAGACAGAGCAGCAGCACCAGCGGCGTCCAGCGGGAGCGACGCAGCACCCACGCCAGCAGGTGGCGATAGTGCCCCTCCAGCCAGCCGAGCCCGCGATCGAGCCCGGCGGTGAGTCGGTTCGGTTTATCCAGCGGGCGCATCAGCCAGGAGCCCATGGCCGGGGTGAGGGTCAGCGCCACCAGCGAGGAGCAGAGCACCGCGAGCGATAGCAATATCGCAAACTCGGTAAAGAGCCGCCCCACCATGCCATCCATAAAGGCGATGGGGACAAACACCATCACCAGCACGGCGGTGGTGGCGATGACCGCAAAGCCCACCTCGCGGGTGCCGTGCCAGGCGGCCAGCAGCGGCGGTTCCCCCCGCTGCAGATGGTGGTGGATGTTCTCCACCACCACGATGGCATCATCCACCACCAGGCCGATGGCGAGAATAAGGGCCAGCAAGGTGATGAGGTTGATGGAAAAGCCGAAATACCAGGCGCCGATAAAGGCTGATATCAGCGATACCGGCACCGTAATGGCAGGAATGAGCGTGGTGCGCCCCTGCCCGAGGAACAGATAGAGCACCGCCACCACCAGCACGGCGCAGATGGCCAGGGTCTCGTACACCTCGTCGATGGCCTGCTTGATAAAGATGGTGGAGTCGTAATCCACCTCGAGCTTGGCCCCCTCCGGCAGGAAGCGCTGCATCTCGCCGAGTTTCTTCTCGATCCCCTGCGCCACTGCCAGCGGGTTGGCGGTGGACTGGGCGACGATGCCGATACCCAGACTCTCTTTGCCGTTGCGCTGATAGGCGCTGTCTTCGTTCTTGGCTCCCACCTCCACGTCGGCGATATCGGCCAGATAGACGCTCTGGCCGTTGGCGGCAGTGGTGACTTGCAGTTGCTGGAAATCTTCCGCTGTGTGGTAGAGACGAGCGATCTGCACCGCCATGGTCATGGAGTTGTTGCGGATCTCCCCCCCCGGCAGCTCGATATTCTCGCGCTTGAGGGCCTCTTCCACATCGCTCACCGTGATGCCACGGGCGGCCATGTCGGCAGGGCGCAGCCGCACATACATCACCTGGGTGAGATCGCCGGAGAGCGCCACTTCGCTCACCCCGTCCATCAGACTCAGGGGGTCGACCAGCACGCGGTTGGCGTAGTCGGTCATGGCGGTGCGATCCATCTGGCTGCTGCTGAAGTTGAGCCAGATCGCCACATCGCCGTTGCCGCTGTCCTTGGTCACCAGCGGTTCGTCCACATCATCGGGCAACCGTGGCCGGGCTCGGGAGAGGGCATCGCGCACATCGGAGATCCCCTCCACCATGTTCCAGCCGAGCTTGAACTCGACGGTGATCATCGAGCGCCCCTTGCGGGTCATGGAGTTGATGTTCTTGATGCCGCTGATGCCGGAGAGCTGATCCTCGATGGGCTTGGTGACCTGACTCTCCATCACCGAGGGGGCCGCCCCCTCATAGGTGGTGGTGATGGATACCGAGGGGATCTGCACATCGGGCATCTCCCGCACCGTCAACTTGCTGAACGCGACCAGACCAAACACGGTGAGCAGGGCGCTGAGCACCACCGCCACCAGCGGGCGGCGAACTGAGATATCGGAGAGCCACATCAGCCGTTCACCTCGGCCAGGTCACGCACCTGCACCCCATCACGCAGATTGACCAGCCCCTCGACCACGATGCGATCGCCGACCTTCAGCCCCTCGGTGACCCAGACGGTCTCCCCTTCGGTCTCGCCGAGCACCACAGGCACCCGCTTGACCCGGCCATCGGCCTCAAGACGGTAAACAAAGCGCTGCTCACCGGCGTACTCCACCGACTGGGCGGGGATCAGGGTAAGCTGCTGGGCAGGCAGTGCCAGCTCCACATTGAGCAGCATGCCCGGGCGCAACTGGCCGTTGCCATTGGGGATCATCACCCGCGCCTTGATGTTCTGGGTATCGTTGGAGACGCGGCTGTCGAGGGTGGTGAGGGTGCCTTTGAATTGCTGATCCGGCCAAGCAGTACTGGTGGCGGTGACCGCCATGCCCGGGCGCAGCAGGGAGAGGTAACGCTCCGGCACCGCCAGATCGAGGCGCAATTTGTCGAGTTCATCCAGATGCAGCAGGGTGTCGCCGCTGTTGACCAGCGCCCCTTCGCTCAGATCAATCAGGCTCACGGTGCCGGCAAAGGGCGCCTGCAGGGTACGCAGGGAGAGCTCGTAGCGGGCGGCATCGAGGCGTGCCTGCACCTGGGCCACGGTGGCCTCCTGCCCCTCCAGCTCGGATTGGGTCACGGCGCCACGGGCCACCAGCTTGCGCATATCACTCAGCTTGCGGTTCTCGTCGCGCAGGCTGGCGCTCTGCTCGGCCAGCTCCGCCTGCTGCTTGCCCGCATCCAGCGCGATCAGGGTCTCCCCCTTCGCCACGCTCTGACCAGATTGCACCGCAATCTTGACGATGCGACCGGTCACTTCGGGGCTGATGATGACGGAGCGATTGGCCGCCAGCTTGCCCACCAGCTTGAGGGTCGGCTCGGCCAGACTCTGCTTGACGGTTTGAGTGCGGATATTGACCTGTCTGGTCGGTGCTTTGGCGGCGGGTTCGCTGTGACGCAGCGCCCAGACGCCGGCAACCACGATTAGAAGAAGGCCCAAGCCGAGCCAGATACGCATTTTCATCGAACAGTCCATGAAGAGTGAGAGGGTAAATCCAGATTGGGGCCATTTTAGCCCCAGACTATGCCGTGACTATGTATAAATGTGACAAAACGTAACAAGAGCGGGATAAGCTCACTCTGTTTCAGGTCGCGCCGTTTGTTTTCACGCCACATCGCATACACTAACGACAATTTCCTTCGCAACCCGACTGACTGCCTATGCCCAAAATGTCTGACCACCGCTTTCTCACACGCCTGACCTGGCTCCTGTTTGCCGTGGTCATCCTGCTGATTGGTCTGACCTTGCGGCAAAGCCTGAAACAGATAGAACGCCTCTACCAGAGCGATACCCTCAACAGCGCCATCTACCTGCGGGATCGGTTCAAGCAGACCGAAGTGTTTCTGGAGGCGATGCGCGGTCAGGCCGAAGAGCGACTGCGCAGCGACCCCCAGTCGGTGCTCACCCGCCAGCTCTATCGCCATATCGAGGCGCTGCCAGAGGGCCTGGCCCTCGACAAGCTCCCCGGCGATTTACCGGCCGGACTGGCGGGCAACCTCACCGGTGACGGCCCGCTGCCGCCCCCCGGCAGTGCGCGGGAGGCGCAACTTCATTTGGCCCTGAGCCTCTCGCCCTTGCTGGCCACTGCCAGCCAGCGCCTGGGCAGCGAGATCGCCTGGGCCTACTTCACAGGCGTGGACAACTTTATCTACCTCTATCCCTGGATCCCCTCCAGCCAGTTTCGTTTTGCCCGCAGCATCTATGACAAGCACTACTGGCAGGATGCGCTGATGTCACCCAACCCAAGCCGGGACACCATTCTCTCCCGCCCCTACGAAGATTTTGCCGGACTGGGCACCATGGTCACCATGTCCCAGCCTCTCTACAAGGACGGCTCGCTGGTAGGGATGATCAGCATGGACATCCTGCTCTCACGCTTGCAATCGCAGCTCAATCAGCTTACGCCGGCGCTGGGTGAGTATCTGCTGCTCAATCAGTACCATCAGGTGCTGGCCAGCAGCGCACACCAGCCCGTGGTGCCGCAAGACCCCGAGCCGACCGATGAATACCAGTGGCAACAAGGGGCATTGCAGCTGACCATGGCAATCCCCGATACCCCGCTGCGACTGGTGCACAACGTCACCCTGCTGCCGCTGGTGTGGGCCATGCTCTGCCAGTCCACGCCGACCCTGCTCGCTATTCTCTTTATGCTGCTGGCCGCCCTCTCCAACCTGAGATCCCACCGCCTCAACCAGCGGCTCAATTACCTCTCCTGCCACGATGCCCTCACCGGTGCCTTCAACCGCCACTATCTGGTGCTGCTGGAACAGGCGGGCGATCTGGCCCGGCTGCAAGCAGGGATCCTGATGTTCGATGCGGATCACTTCAAACGGGTCAATGACAACTTCGGCCATGCCGTCGGCGATATCGTACTGATCCGGCTGGTGCAGATCTGCCAGCAGCAGCTTAGACCCACAGATCACCTGATCCGCTGGGGTGGCGAGGAGTTTCTGCTGCTAATTGGCCGCAGTAACGCCGCACAGATCGGCGAACTGGCGGAGCGGCTGAGAAAGGCGGTGGCAGATCACGACTGGGCCGCCATCGAGCCCGGGCTGGAGGTCACCATCAGCCTCGGCTATCTGCCCCACCAGGAGAACCTTCCCCTGCACGAAGCGGTGCGCCGCGCCGATGTGGCGCTCTATCAGGCCAAGGCCAACGGTCGCAACCGCAGCGAAAGATGGCAGGGTGACGCCTCCTGACTCTCGGAGTAAGCTGAGCCCTCAACCCCTTTTTTGGAGGACTGTCGTGCCACGTAAACCCCGCGTAGGGCTCGCTCTCGGGAGCGGCGCCGCCAGAGGATGGGCCCATATCGGCGTCATCCGCGCCCTTGAACGTCTCGGCATCAAACCGGATTTGATCGCAGGCTGCTCCATCGGCAGCTTTGTCGGTGCCGCCTATGCCGCCGGTGAACTGGATCGGCTGGAAACCTGGGTGCGCGGCTTTACCCGCCTGCAGGTGGTCAGCCTGCTCGACCCGGCCCTCTCCGGCGGTCTGTTTCGCGGCGAAAAGGTGTTTGGCCTTGCCGCCAGCCATCTGGGGGACCCCGATCTCGAGAATCTGCCCATCCCCTTCGCCTGCATCGCCACCGAACTCGATACCGGCCGCGAAATCTGGCTGCAACAGGGCCCGCTGCGCCAGTCGGTGCGCGCCTCCTGCGGCATGCCGGGGATCCTCACCCCGACCCGGATCAACGACCGCTGGCTGGTCGATGGTGCCGTGGTCAATCCGGTGCCCATCTCGCTGGCCCGCGCCATGGGGGCCGAGGTGGTGATTGCGGTCAACCTCAACACCGATATGCACCAACCCTGGACCGACGAGCCGGATCAACCCGGCAGCGGCGGCCTGCTCAGCCAGTGGCTCAATCGCGGTGAATCCGCGCCAGCCACCCCGGGTCTGTGGAGCGTGATGAGTGGCTCCATCAACATCATGCAGGAGCGGATCACCCGCGCCCGGATGGCCGGTGACCCGCCGGAGATCCAGCTCTGCCCGCGCCTTGGCAGCTTCTCCATCATGGATTTTCATCGTGCCAGCGATGCCATCAACGAGGGGGAAGCTTGCGTCGAGCGCAATCTCGATCAGCTCAAGGATGAACTGGGCCGCCTCGGGTTGCTGGGCAGTTAGTTGTCGACATGCTACGGTTTACACATGAAAAAAGCGCCATTCGGCGCTTTTTTTTCAACTTACTTACCCGGTTACTCCTTACGGTAGAAGAGCAACCCGAGCAGAATCACCCCCACAGAGACCAGCAGATAGAGCCCCAGACTGGGATTGGTGATACCGCCATACAGAATGATGAGCGCGCCCAGAGTGGCGCAGGTCGGGATCACAAACCGCTTTATCCAGCCCAACTCGGTAAAGGTGCGCATGTACCAGACATAGAGGAACAGATAGAGGCCATAAATCAGCACGATCGGCATCTCGTCCAGGGCGATGTAACGACCGAATGTCTCGTTGATGCTGCAGTACCACAACACTGAGTAGATCACCGACAACAACGCTGCCGCGAGGGCCGAGTTGATTGGCATGTGGTGATGCGGTTCGATACGGCTCATCCACTTGGGGGCAGGCCCCTGATTGCGGATCGCCAGCGAGTAGGGAATGCGCATGGTCGCCAACACCAGACCATTGAGGGTGCCGAGGCAGGAGATAATCACAAACACGGTCAAAATGGTCGAGGCAGTCCCGCCAAACAGGCTGGTTGTCGCGAGATTTACCGCGTTATCCCCTTGCGCCACTATCTCGTCCGTCGGCAAGACGCTGGCGATCCCCAGAAAATAGGTGACATAGACCACAAAGACTATCAGGGTGCCAATCACCAGCGCTCTCGGCAGATTCTTCTTGGAATCGCGAATTTCGCTGTTGATGGTCACGGCGGCGATCCACCCCTCATAAGCGAAGGCGGTGGCAACCACGGCCGTGGCCAGAGTGCCTCCGGTGCTTCCTATCCCATCCATTGCCTGCACAAAGTTGGTCACGGTGACACCATTGAGCAAGCCTGAAATGGTGCCCACAATGGCAACCAGGATCAGCGGGATCAACTTGATCAGGGTAGAGCCCACTTGCAGCTTACCCGCCAGGACCGGGGTATAGAAGTTGATCAGATAGGTGACCGTCATATAGACAGCCGCCAGTATCCAGGTCGCACCAGAGTTGGTCGGATTATCACTGCCGAGCAAGATCATGGTGTACAGAGCGGCGACCCAGGCAAGGATGGCGGAAAGAGGGGCGTAATAGAGTACGCCTTTGAACCACCCCACCAGATAACCAAACATTTTGCCGTATGCCGCTTCGGCATAATCGACGATACCGTTGGACTTTTCGATCCGCTGGGCAAACTCGGCAAACACCAGCGCGCCGAAGATCATCGAAAATGCCCCCAGCGCCCATGCCAGCAGCGCAATGGCCAGATTACCGCCAGTCAGACGCAGTACATCATCGGCCTTGAAGAAGACACCGGAGCCGATCACCACGCCGACCACCATCGCAATGGCAGTCATCAGGCCATAGCGTTTATCCAACTCATTACTGCTCATACCCATACTCCATACGATTGCTCATATCATCCTGAATGTAATAGTGTTCAGGTGGCCAGATACCACCAGGGGCCCACTTTTCGGGGCCGCTTATTCTCGTTGGCCTGCATGGATAATTCAAAGCGTGTTAGATCAAAATATCGATCGGCAACCCAAAAAAATACCGCCCGAAGGCGGCATTTCTATTCACATCGATGATCACGCCTTGGCGAGGTCATCCGGGCCAATCTGGCCGATTTCGGCGACTTTCTTGTCTGCCAGCAGCCAGAGGGTGAACTTGTGCAAATCCGGGTGGTGCGCCAGGGCAACCAGGAAGGCGCCCCCAACTTCACGGTAACCCAGCTCGTAGTTTTTCAGCGTGGTGGGAGGAACACCCAGCAAATCTGCAAACTTCGGACGGCTCAAACCGACCGCTTCACGGATCTGACGGATCTTCTTGCCAACAGTGACGATATTTGAATTCATAATGTTCCATACTCCGTTTGGCGGATTTACTCCGCCTTTTATTTTTCGCGACGACTCGTAGTCAAGTGTATCAGTTTTGTTCGGACTCGTTATGGTCGAGCCTCTATCTTATGAGCGCCTTTCGGCGACAACCCTTGCCTTCAAGGGGGGATGGTAATCGCTCAGCCGCCTCAGGTAAACAGTCTCGAAAAGAAACCTTTATTGTGGCCCCCCCAATAACTCGTATAATCCGCCGGATACCCATTAAGAGGAATAAGTATGGCGTTTCCCGGCATTATCTCTCGCCTGCACCCCGTATCCAGCACAGAAGAACTGGCACAACAGCGCCTGCAAGGTGAACAATATCGCGCCGAAGCATTCTGGCTTCCGGCCTTGATGTCCAGCCACGCCAGCGAGCTGCTGGCCGCCCTGCCGGAGAGCTGCAGCCTGTTTCTTGAACAGGCATGCCCGGACCTGGCCCTGCGCAGACACGACGGCACCCTGCATAACAATGAGCAGCTCATCACGGTAAATGGTCAGGCGATTGCTCTGGCAACCACCCCGGGTGATGGTGGTCTGGTGCCCGAATCGGGCATGTGCGAGATGGCCGACTGGCTGGAGGCGGGACACCGCCACTTCATCTGTTCAGCTGCGGTTCAGCCTGTGGCTCGCGCCATCCTCAACATCTGGCCCCTTGACCCCTATCTGGCCCGACATTTCTTGATGACATTTACCCCCCTGCTGCAGAGCGCAACCCAGGCTGATTACCTTGCGGTCTTTGCCGCCAGAGCGAATCCTGCCAGCCCGCATAGCGACTGGGTTCAGGCCTATATGAAGCTGGAGAAGAAACTTCACAGGGCCTATCTGGATCACTAATTAATCAAAATAAACAGCCAGTTAAGGGCACGACACAATTTGCCACAAGGCTCATTTGTGAGCTTGATCATGTTTTAAAATCGGCATAGAGTGCGCCTCGTCATCGGAATGACATCAGTTGCCTGGCAGTGGTTTCTCACGCATTGCGTGCCATGCCAGCGCACTCGACACACCAGGAGAGTGTGCAACCCGGTTATACCGGGTCATCTGCCAGACTCGACGCCAGCCGTACGGCGGAGCCTGCAGCTTACATAAATTACAAAGTGTGAAGCACGTGAATAACGTGCGATCTCAACGAGGATTTTTTTATGATGAAAATGGCTCCTTCCATGATCGCCATCGCCATGGCTGCTCTGGGTGCTACCGCTGCTCACGCCGCTGACGACATCTACTTCGGTGCAGGTGTCGGTGCTGCTCACTTCAATGGTCTGAACAAGATCGATGGCGGCGGTTACGCTGGTACTGAAGATGCAGCTGCAGCCAACGCCTTCGTTGGTTACAACTTCACCGAAAACTTCGGTACCGAATTCGGTTACCAGTATGCCGGTCGTGGCAACACCGAAGGTCTGCGTTACGAAAACCAGGGTGCCACCCTGTCCGGTATCGCTCGTATGCCGGTTGGCAACGACTTCTCCCTGTTCGCTGAAGGCGGCGCCTACTGGGCTCACACCGACGGTCTGGGCATCAGCGACACTAAAGTTTCCCCGCTGGCCGGTGCTGGTGTGACTTACAAAGTAAGTGACGCGCTGGATCTGCAAGCTCGCTACCGCTACATGTGGGACGTGGCTGACCTGAACGTTGACGGCACCCATTACAAGTCCAACCAGAGCGTTGCTACTCTGGAAGCGGTATACCACCCGTTCCGTACTTCCTACGTAGCTCCGGTAGCTGCTCCGGTTGTTGAAGAAGCTCCGGCTCCTGCTCCGCAAGTGGTAGAGAAGAACTTCGCCCTGAACTCAGACGTGCTGTTTGCCTTCGGCAAAGACACCCTGAAGCCGGAAGGCGTTGCAGCCCTGAACGGTCTGTATCAGCAAATCGTTGAATTCCAGCCGAAAGATGGCAACGCTGTTGTTGTTGGTTACACCGACCGTATCGGTTCCGACGCTTACAACCAGAAGCTGTCTGAAGCCCGCGCCCGTACCGTTGCCAACTTCCTGGTGAGCAAAGGTATGGCTGCCAGCAAAGTTGCCATCGAAGGTCGTGGCGAAGCCAACCCGGTTACCGGCACCAAGTGCAACGGCGTAACTGCTAAAGCTCAACTGATCTCCTGCCTGGCTCCGGATCGTCGCGTAGAAGTTCGCGTATCTGGCGTACAAGAAGTTCAGCAATAATCTGACCTCGTTCAGATAGTGCGAAAAAAAAGGGATGCTGCGGCATCCCTTTCTGTTTGTCTCGTTCTCGCTTGCATCCCTCACTCCCGCCTCCCTGCCCTTGCCTGCCCCGTCTCGAAAGCATAAAGTAGTTGCGCCTGTAAGGTATTGGATAAGCACTAAAAAGCGCTTCTTGTCCGGTCTGTTGTCCATGACGCCAATGCATCATGAGAGTCCAAAGCCTTCGCTATCCACTTTGCTGGCGATTTTTCGCAGCAATAAAAACAAGTGCATTGCCCGACATGGGCTAACACAACGAGGATAAACCGATGAAACTCAAAATGGCTCCTACCCTGATTGCACTGGCGCTCGCCGCCGCAGGCACCACAGCTCAGGCTGCCGATGACTGGTACACCGGTGTTGGTGCAGGTTGGGCTTATGCCCACGGTCTGGATGATTTTGGCAAAGACACTGACAAAGATGCCACTGCGCTGAGCCTGTTCGGCGGTTACAACTTCAACGACTACTACGCAGCTGAACTGGGCTACCTCTACGCCGGTAAAGCGGGCGTTGACGGTGCAGATTTCAAAACCCAGGGTGCAACCCTCTCCGGTATCGCCCGCCTGCCGCTGGGCGACATCTTCTCGGTGTTTGCTGAAGGTGGTGCCTACTTCAATCACGTCAACGGCAATGGCAACAGCGACAACGGCACTGCACCGCTGGCGGGTCTGGGTCTGACTGCCAAGCTCTCCGACCTTATCGATGTGCAGGCACGCTACCGCTATCTGTGGAATCTGGGTGACGAGCAGAAAACCTGGGAGAGCGACATGAGCGTCGCGACCCTGGAGCTGGTGATGCACCCGAACCGCACCTCTTATGTTGCCCCGGTTGCCGCCCCTGCGCCTGAGCCGGTTCCCGAGCCGGTACTGGTCGACAAGAACTTCGCCCTGAGCTCTGACGTGCTGTTTGCCTTTGGCAAATCCACCCTCAAGCCAGAAGGTGTCGCAGCGCTGAACACCCTGTATCAGCAGATCGTTGATGTTCAGCCGAAAGATGGCAGCGCCGTGGTCGTCGGTTACACCGACCGTATCGGTTCTGATGCCTACAACCTGAAACTCTCCGAAGCGCGTGCCCGTACCGTAGCCGACTTCCTGGTTGGCAAAGGTCTGCCGGCTGGCAAAGTTGCCATCGAAGGTCGCGGTGAAGCCAATCCGGTCACCGGCACCCAGTGCAACAGCGTCAAGGGCAAGGCTCAGCTGATCTCCTGCCTGGCGCCGGATCGCCGTGTAGAAGTACGCGTCACCGGCGTGCAGCAAGTACAACAATAATCCTGCAGTCCGACATAACAAGGAGGCCACCTGGCCTCCTTTTTCTTGCCGCTTATTTCACCCACCTTGTACCCTCTTTTGCCCCCTTCCTCTTCCCGTCTCGCGCTCTAGTTCACGGCGTGTCGCCCCCCATACCTCTTTGGTGGTTAAAAACAGCCCGTCACCTATACATAAGTGTGGGGTTTGACCAGCAGGCAACCCCACTACACCAAACATCGACGAGGATACGCGATGAACATAAGAGTAAAACCTGTGTGGATTGCACTGGCATTGGCGAGCACAGGCGCACAAGCGGAACCGGTTCACGACTGGTATGCCGGGATTGGCGGTGGCTGGGCCATTGCCCACAATCTGAATGATTTCAGTCAGGATGTCGGCAAGGATGCGACTGCGCTCTCCCTGTTTGGCGGCTACAACTTCACGGAAAATCTGGGGGCAGAGATTGGCTATCTCTCCACCGGTGACTGGGATATCAGCGACCATGACTTCAACAGCAAGGGAGCCACGCTGTCAGTCATTGGCCGCCTGCCGCTCAGCGAGATGTTTTCGATCTTTGCCGAAGGCGGTGGCTATATCTATCACGTCGAATCGGTCAATGGCGGGGACGACAACCTGGCGCCGCTGGCAGGCCTGGGAGTGACGGCCCGGCTCCATGACTGGGTCGATCTGCAGGCACGCTACCGTTACATAGTGCGCGTTGGCGATGATCCGGATAACGGCAAAGCCAACAGCGGTACCCAGCGCTGGGTCAGCGACATCAGCACCGCCACGCTGGAACTGGTGATACACCCGAACCGCAGCCAACCCAAAGAAGCAGCCCCCACGCCCGCCCCGGTCGTGGTCCCCCCGCCACCGGCCGAACCGGAGGTGGTAGATCAGACCTTCAACCTCAGTTCCGATGTGTTGTTCGCCTTTGGCAAAGCGGACTTAAAACCGGAGGGGATGAGCGCGCTGGACGCTCTCTACCAGCAGATCGTCGATGTACAACCCAAGGATGGCAGTGCGGTGGTGATGGGATATACCGACCGTATCGGCTCGGATGCCAGCAATCAGAGGTTGTCAGAAGCTCGGGCCCAAACCGTTGCCGACTTTCTGATCAACAAAGGGCTGCCTGCCGACAAGGTAAGCATTCAGGGCAATGGCGAGAGCAATCCGGTCACCGGCAACCAGTGTGACGACATCAAGGCCAGAGCCGCCCTCATAGACTGCCTTGGGCCGGATCGCCGGGTCGAGGTGCGCGTCACCGGCGTACAGGGCGCCAGCGAGTAGTTAATCTTGAGGCGATAACCATGTCAGACGTGCAGTAAAAAGGGATGCTTTCGCATCCCTTTTGCTTTGCCGTGGCATTCCCTTCTCCCCAATCAGAAGGAGGTGCGGCGGTAGCGGCGATACTCCGGATGCCAGAAGTTGGCTTCGATGGCCTGATCGATCACCTCGTCCGGGGTCTGCACCGCCTTGCCCTGCAGCATGGCGGTCTTGGCCACCATCTTGGCGATGTAGCGGGAGACCTGATGGATATCCGCCAGGTCCGGCAGCAGGGAGCCCTCCTCCCCTTTCACCAGCGGCGAGCACTCCGCCAGCGCGCGGCTGGCCGACATCAACATGGCGTCAGTCACCCGGGTGGCGCCGGAGGCGATGACGCCAAGGCCGATCCCCGGGAAGATGAAGGAGTTGTTACACTGGGCGATGACGTAGCGCTTGCCCTTGTACTCCACCGGTGCAAACGGACTGCCGGTTGCCACCAGCGCCTGACCGTCGGTCCAGCGGATGAGGTCTGCCGGCGTCGCCTCGACCCGGGAGGTGGGGTTGGAGAGCGGGAAGATGATGGGACGGGCACAGTGCTTGTGCATGGTCTTGACCACCTCTTCGGTAAACAGCCCCGGCTGACCGGATACCCCGATCAGGATGTCCGGGCGACCGTGTTCCATCACCTCCAGCAGGGATATGTTGTCCCCCACCGGCCAGTCTTTGATCCGCTCCACCGGCTGGGAGAGACGGCGCTGGAAGTCGAGCTGGTTGGGGATCTTGTCGGTGATAAGACCAAAGCGGTCCACCATAAAGACCCGGCTGCGGGCCTGCGCATCGGTCAGCCCTTCGGCCTTCATCTGCGCCACGATCTGCTCGGCGATGCCGCAACCAGCGCTGCCCGCACCGAGGAAGGCAACCCGCTTCTCGGAGAGCTTGGCACCGGAGGCCTTGCAGGCGGCGATCAGGCTGCCCAGCGTCACAGCCGCGGTACCCTGAATATCGTCGTTGAAGCAGCAGAGCTCGTTCTTGTAGCGGTTGAGCAGCGGCATGGCGTTGTTCTGGGCGAAATCCTCGAACTGCAGCAGAATATCGGGCCAGCGGCGCTTGACCGCCTGAATGAAGGCATCGACAAACTCGGCGTACTCATCCCCCGAGATACGCGGATTGCGCCACCCCATATAGAAGGGGTCATTGAGCAGTTGCTGGTTGTTGGTGCCCACATCCAGCACCACCGGCAGGCAGTAGGCAGGCGAGATGCCGCCACAGGCGGTGTAAAGCGACAGCTTGCCGATGGGAATGCCCATGCCGCCGATCCCCTGATCACCCAGACCCAGGATCCGCTCGCCATCGGTCACCACGATCACCTTGACGTTCTGCTTGGTGGCGTTTTGCAGCATGTCATCGATCCTGTCCTTGTCCGGATAGGAGATAAACAGGCCACGGGCGCGGCGATAGATGTTGGAAAACTCCTCGCACGCCTTGCCCACCGTCGGGGTGTAGATGATGGGCAACATCTCGGTCAGGTGGTTGTGCAGCAGACGGTAGAAAAGCGTCTCGTTGGTATCCTGGATGTTGCGCAGATAGATGTGCTTGTCCATGTCGTTGCCAAACGCCATGAACTGGCGATAGGCGCGCTCGGCCTGCTCTTCGATGGTCTCGATATTCTGGGGCAACAGACCTTCGAGGTTGAAGTTGCTGCGCTCTTCGCTGGTGAAGGCGCTGCCCTTGTTGAGCAAAGGGGTCTCCAGCAGGGCGGGACCGGCGTAGGGAATGTAGAGAGGACGTTTCTGGTTATTATCTTCAAACATGGATCTTGGTACCTAAACGGTTAGCTAGACGCAGGGACCCGCCGATCCTAGGGGCTTGTCTCATTAATTTCAAAGAGTTTGCACATCCGTTGCAAAAGGTTTGCGACCCAGTCGACGAAAGGCGCCGGGGGTCTGACCAGTCAGACGACGAAAGCGGTTGGCAAAGTTGGCCCCATCGCTGTAACCGACCCGAGCCGCCAGCTCGCCAAGTGGCCAGTTGGTATAGAGCAGCAGCTGGCGCGCCTTGTTCATTCTGAGCTCGGTCACCCTCGCCATCGGCCCCATACCGAACGCTTGCTGACAGAGGCGATGCAGATGAGGCACGGAGCAAGCCATCTGTTCGGCCAGCAGGGCGACACTCCAGGGTTCGTCCAGGCGCGCCTCCACCCGGCGAAACAGCGCCTGCAATCTGAGTTCAGGGGTGCCGCGCACCTCCCCTTGCAGGGTACGCTCCAGCAGCGCCAGCAACAGGCTAAGCAGTTGGGGTTGCAGCGAAGAGCGAACCCCCTCCCCCTGCATCAGGCTGAGCAGATGATAGAGCTGATCGCCGCCATCCCCTTGCCAGATACGGTGACCAAGGCGGTGCAGGTGCTGCCAGCGCGGCACGTCATCGAGCAAAATCCAGCTGATCTGCCAGCTTTCGCCAATCAGCTTGAGACCGCCAGGCACGGCGGCGGGCAGGAAAATCAGCGACCCGGCCGGAATGGCTTGCTCCCCCTCGTCGGTGAGCAGCGCGCCACCCTCATCGTGACTCACCATCAGAATATGAAACTCGGGGCGATTGCGACGGATCAGGTAGTGACCCCGCACCCGGGAGAGGCCGGTCAGGAAGATCCCCGCCTCGCCGAGCAGGGGCAGCCCTTCACGTCCCAGCATCTGCTCTTCACAGGCTGGCGCTATCTCCAGACACTCGCTGGCAAATGGCATAACACCTCAACAGGATAGTTTTACACAAGAAAATCGAGAGCTACTCACAGTGAGAAGAGCCTCGTCAGCCCCTATCATACCCCTGACAAACCTTGCTTTTCTCATACCCGGTTAACAACTATGCATTATTGGCAAGCGATTTTAAAACAAACCACCGATCGCGAGTTCATGACCCGATTGTGGCGGCTGGCCCTGCCTGTCTCGCTGCAATCCATGATGTTCTCCCTGCTCGGCCTCATCGATATCATGATGGTGAGCCAGCTTGGCACCACGGCTGTGGCGGCGGTCGGCTTGGGTAACCGGGTCTTCTTTTTCAATCTGCTGGTGATAGCGGGCCTCGCGGGCGGGGTCTCGGTATTGGCAGCACAATACTTCGGGCGCGGGGAGATGGCCGGGGTACGCCGCTCCCTGGCGCTGGCCATAGTGGGCGCCCTGCTGGTCACCCTGCCCTTTGCCTTCATCTATGTGTTATCACCGGGCAGCGTGCTGGGTTTTGCCAGTCAGGAGCCGGCACTGCGGGCACTGTCGGATCAATTCTTGATGATCACCGGCGCCACCATCCTCTGTACCGCCATCGTAGTGCCGCTGGAATCAGCCCTGCGCTCGGTCGGCAATGCCGCCGCGCCGACCCGCATCGGCATTATCGCCATCATCGCCAACGTCATCCTCAACTACGCCCTCATCTTCGGTCACTTCGGCTTCGAGGCGATGGGGGTCGCCGGTTCGGCCTGGGGCACCACCATTTCACGGCTGCTGCAGACAGCCCTGCTGCTGCTCTACGTAAAGCGTTATGAGGCGCGCCTGATCCCGCGCGCACCAGACTGGCTGGCCGCCTTCAAGCGCAAGGAGGTGGTGCGCTTTACCCTGATCGCCCTGCCGCTGCTGTTTCATGACGGCCTCTGGGCCTTCGGCATGCTGATTTACGGCTTTCTCTATGCCCATCTTGGCACCGATTCGCTGGCCATCATGACCACCCTCGGCACCCTGGAGAGCATCCTTATCTCCCTCTTCTTCGGACTGGCGGTAGCCTGCTCCACCCTGCTCGGCCACCGGCTCGGGGCCGAGGAGTACGAGGTCGCCTGGCAGCACTCCCAGCTGTTCCTGCTGCTGGCACCGATTGGCGCGCTGCTGGTGGGGATCATCGTCTGGCTGCTGCAAGCCAACCTGCTGCAGTGGGTCGGCAACCTGCCCCCCGAGCTGATGACGGAGGCGGGACAGGTGCTCGGCATCATGTGCCTCGGGATGCTGCTCAAGGTGTTCAACATGGTGGGGATCATCGGGGTGCTGCGCTCTGGCGGTGATGTGAACTACAGCATCTTCATCGACATCGTCGGCATGTGGTGCATCGGCATCCCGCTCGCCTGGGTGGCGGTCACGCTGCTCGGCTGGCCCCTCTCCTGGGTGGTGGCGGTGGTGCTGCTGGAGGAGCTCAGCAAGGTGTTGCTGGTGCAGCGCCGTATTCGCCAACGCTGCTGGTTGAAGAATCTGGTGATCGGATAAACAGCCACAAATCGGGGTCATATCAATGACAGAAAAACCCTGTTTGCAGTATGCTGGGCGCCTCTTCAATCAGAGACAGGGATCCACGGTTTCCCTGTCCAGTAGTCGTTTAAGGAGACGAGCATGCAACCACAGAAAGAGCTGATCACCGAGACGGCCCTGCTTGAGATGGCCAACAAGATCATCAAAGAGCATGAAGACTTCATCCACGGTATGCGCGCCGATTCGGTGGAGCAGAAGGGGGATATTCTGGTGTTCAAGGGGGAGTATTTCCTGGCCGAAGATGGCACCCCGACCGGCAAGACCATGGCGGTCTTCAACATGTTCAAGCTGCTGGCCCAGCAGCTCTCCGGCAAGTACAAGCTGGCCTGATCGCACCAGCACATTGCCAACAGGATGCCGCCCTCAGGCGGCATCTGTTTTTGCGCGGTTCTGCCCCTCGACCACCACGCAGTTGCGTCCCGCCATCTTGGCCTGATAGAGACACTCGTCGGCACGGTTGATCAGAATATCGATGGTGTCATCGGAACGAGCCATGGCAATCCCGATACTCACCGTCACCTCCAGCAATTCGTCCGAGGTGGGGCTCTTCACCAGCCGCGCCTCGACGGCAATGCGCAGCCGCTCAGCCATTTTGCTCGCCAGCGCCGGATCGGCGCAGTTGTGCATCAGGATGGCAAACTCTTCGCCGCCATAACGCCCCAGCACCATGTCAGGCTCCAGCTGCTCCCCCAGGGTGGTCGCCACCTCCTTGAGCACCGCATCCCCCGCCAGATGGCCGTAGATATCGTTGATCCGCTTGAAGCGATCGAGATCCAGCAGCATCACCGCAAAGGGCTTCTTCTTGAGTTGCAGCCGGATTCTGGCCTGCTCCAGCTGCTTCATCAGCAGGCGGCGGTTCATCATGCCGGTCAGCTCATCAGTGGTCGATTCCCGATAGAGCCGCAGCAGCATGTTGAGTTGACCGCACTGCACCCAGCAACTGGCCATGGTAAACATGCCGAGCACCCACACCTGATTCAGGGTGGCCTGACTCCAGATGCTCTGGCCCACCAGCAGCCAGTGACCCAGCAGCATGGTCACCAGCACCACACCTGCCAGTTGCAAGCCGAGGGAGAGGGGGATGGGGAAGATGGCAAACAGGGTGATCAGCAGATAGGGAAAGGCCGCATAGCCCGCCTGCAACTCCTGTCCGGCGCCAAAGCTGTTCAGGCAGAAGAGGGAGAAGAGCATCATCACGGCCATCAGGTAGCCAAGGGCCAGCTTCATCCGCTCCCGCTTGAAGTGGATGAGATACGAGAGCGGAATAAGTGGCGAGAGCGCCAGGGTGCAGAAGATCCTGGCCTGAAACAGCTGCTCGAAATGAACGGCGGGCAAGGTCAGCCAATCCACCACGGCCCAGGCGGGCAATCCGAGCATCAGCAAGCAGGTCAGCAGGCGCAAACGCACCGTCATAAAGCCCATGCGAGTACGAGTAAAGTCTTCGGAGTGAACCCTCGCACTCCAGAACTCTGACAACTTGAGCATCCAGAGTCTCCACGATGAATACTGAGGGCTCATTCTACACCTACAAAGTGGTAAAAATGTCATTAGCGGGGAGAATAAAAATGAGAGGTCGGTCACACAAACCGACAGATGATAATCGCAGCGCGCAAACGTTTCAACCCATCAAAAAATAAACCTTTTTTTGCATAATTAGCGCTGGTCAGCCTCATTTCAATCACTACAATAGCGCCCAATTTTCTTCCCTTCCCCACACAATTCGAGGTACTTATGGAACAGGCTGCTGTCACACGCGCCAATCGAGAGGCACATCCACCCAGGCGAGCCCATAGCGAACTGGTCTATGGCATAGAGGATGTCCCGCCTCTGCCCCAGACGCTGTTCGCCGCCCTGCAGCATATGCTCGCCATGTTTGTCGCCATCATTACCCCGCCCCTGATTATCGCCAATGCCCTCGGCCTCCCTGCCGCCGACACCCGTTATATCGTCTCCATGTCGCTGGTCATGTCCGGCATCGCCTCCTTCATTCAAACCCGCCGCTTCGGCCCCATCGGTTCCGGCCTGCTCTCGGTACAGGGCACCAGCTTCAACTTCCTCGGCCCCATCATCGCCTCCGGTCTCGCCCTCAAACAGGCGGCCATGCCCACCGAGGATCTGTTGGGCACATTGTTTGGCACCATGATGGTTGCTGCACTGACCATAGTGGTGATGAGCCGCTTCCTCCATCTGGTGAAACGGATCATCACCCCGCTGGTGACCGGCATAGTGGTGCTGCTGATCGGTCTGACCCTGATCAAGGTAGGTCTCATCAGCATGGGCGGCGGCTATGCAGCCCTCTCTGATGGCAGCTTCGCCAGCCACACCAACCTCTTCCTCTCCCTGCTGGTGCTCGGCCTTATCGTGTTGCTGCAACGCAGTCGCAACCCCTGGTTACGCCTCTCCGCCATCATGATCGCCATGCTGGCGGGCTATGCCGTGGCCCTGCTGTTGGGCAAAGTGAGCGCCCCCACCTTCGACGGCCCGCTGGTGATGGTGCCCATTCCGCTCCACTACGGTCTCGGCTTTGACTGGCAGCTGTTCGTGCCGCTCGCCATCATCTTCGTGGTGACGGCGCTCGAAGCGATCGGCGACATGACCGCCACCTCGGATATCTCCGGCGAGCCACTGGAAGGGCCTGTCTATATGGAGCGGATCAAAGGCGGCGTGCTGGCCGATGGTGCCAACTCCATGCTGGCAGCGGTTTTCTCCACCTTCCCCATGTCCACCTTCGCCCAGAATAACGGCGTCATTCAGCTGACCGGCGTCGCCAGCCGTCACGTCGGGCTCTTTATCGCCGCCATGCTGGCGCTGCTCGGCCTGTTCCCGGCGGTCGCCAGTCTGGTGCAACAGATCCCCGAGCCCGTGCTGGGGGGAGCGACCATCGTCATGTTTGGCACCATCGCCGCCGCTGGCGTGCGCATCATTGCCCGCGAGGAGCTGGATCGCCGCGCCCTGATGATCCTGGCGGTGTCGCTGGCCATGGGGCTGGGGGTCGCACAGGTGCCGGAAGTGCTGCAACACCTGCCGGAGCTGGCCAAGAGCGTACTCTCCTACGGCGTCGCCACCGGTGGCATTACCGCCATCGTGCTCAACCTGCTGCTGCCCAAGCGCGAAGCGCGCCACTCCTGAGACGTCATCAACCGATAGCAGACTCAAGCCCCGCACTGCGGGGCTTTACCTTGTCAGCCGCCACGGGTAGTGTGCTGGGCAGCCTTTTTTGAGGATGCCGCCATGCCCTATCGCCTGCTCTCTCCCCTCCCCGATACCGCTTCACCCGCACAGATACTGGCGCAAGAGCAGCACTGGCTGCGCGACTGTGCCCATGACGGCCAGCCCCGCGCTCACCTCTGGCAGGCGCCCCAATGTCTGATTGTCACCCGCAAGGATACCCGCCTCCCCCATTACGAAGCCGCCTGCCAGCAACTTGCAGCTGAAGGCTGGCCGGTACATGTGCGCGACAGTGGCGGTACCGCCGTGCCCCACGGAGCGGGGATCCTCAACCTATCCCTGCTGCTGCCCCGCACGACCACAGACCTCGCCCACTACTACCGGCTGCTGGGGGCGCCGCTGCTGACCTTGCTGGCGGAGTACGGCCTGGAGGGGAGCTATGACTTCGTGCCCGGATCCTTTTGCGATGGTCAGTACAATCTGGTGATCGGGGGACGCAAGATCACCGGTACCGCCCAGCGCTGGCTGGCGCCGGGGCAGGATCACCAGGGCGCCGTGCTGGCACAAGCCATGCTGCTGGTGGCGGGTGATGTGGATGAGGGAACTAGGATGGCGAGCCGCTTCTACGAGCTGGCGGGCGGCGAACTGCGTTTTATGGCGGGAACCTCCATTACGCTGGCAAGCTGCATCGATTGGCGCGGTAGCGATCAGGCACTGGTGGATAAGGTGCGAGCACGTCTGGATAGCCTGCTGAGCGAGGGGCTATCCCCCTCATTCTGACCTTATCCCGAAGGGAGAGGGAAAGTCCCCATCCAGAGACACGGCGCACAAAAAAGCCACGACCGGAGTCGTGGCTTGTTCTTTTCAAGGGAAGCGTGAAACGAGCTGAGGCGTTCAGGCCGTCTGCGGCTCCGGTTCAGCTTCGCTATCCAGATCCCGGCTAAAGTAGGCGCGGGTCTCGGCGATCACCACATGGCGCAGACCAATCAGGCCGATGAGGTTGGGCACCGCCATCAGGCCGTTAACGATATCGGCCAGCAGCCAAATCATGTCCAGATGGAGGAAAGCTCCACTCGCCACCAGCGCCAGATAGACCAGACGATAGGGCTTGATCGCCTTCACCCCGAACAGGTATTCGGTGCAGCGCTCGCCGTAGTAGTTCCAGCCAAGGATGGTGGTAAAGGCGAAGAACAGGAGGCCAATGCTCACCAGATACTGGCCGACATGGGCATCAAGCCCCTGGGCAAAGGCCAGACTGGTCATGGCCGCGCCGCTTGCATCGCCGCTCCACACGCCTGTGACCACCAGGGTCAGGCCGGTCATGGTGCAGATGATGATGGTGTCGATGAAGGTACCTGTCATGGAGACCAGCCCCTGCTCCACACACGAATCGGTCTTGGCTGCCGCCGCCGCGATGGGCGCAGAGCCCAGTCCCGATTCGTTGGAGAAGACCCCGCGCGCCACCCCTGACTGAATGGCCAGCATGATGCTGGCACCGACGAAGCCGCCGGTCGCCGCATGGCCGGTGAAGGCACTCTCGATAACCAGCATGACGGCATCGGGCAGGGCGCTGGCGTTATTCACCAGCACGCCCAGACAGGCGACGATGTAGAAGATGGCCATGAAGGGCACCACCTTGCTCGACACGCTGGAGATGGATTTGATCCCCCCCAGGGTCACCAGCGCCACGATCAGGGTCAGCACCACGGCGGTCGCTTCACGGGGCACCGAGAAGGAGAGGCTCATGGCGTCGGAGATGGCATTGACCTGTGGGAAGGTACCGATGCCGAAGAAGGCCACGCCGATGCCAAACAGGGCAAACAGCTTGGCGAGCGGCTTGGAACCGAGCCCCTTCTCCAGATAGTACATGGGGCCGCCAGCCATCTGGCCGTTGGCATCCTGCTCGCGATACTTCACCGCCAGCAGACACTCGGCGTACTTGGTGGCCATGCCGAACAGCGCCGCCATCCACATCCAGAACAGGGCACCGGGGCCGCCGAGCTTGATGGCGGTAGCCACCCCGACGATGTTGCCGGTACCAATGGTGGCAGAGAGGGCGGTACAGAGGGCGCCGAAGCTGGAGACATCCCCCTGCTTGCCCAGCCCCTGATCGCGACCAAAAACCAGCCGCAGAGCGAGCGGCAAGCGCACCACCTGAAGCAGACCCAGACGCAGGGTGAGATAGATACCGGTCCCGACCAGCAGGATCAGCAGGGGTGGACCCCAGATAAAGCTATCGATGGCGGTTAACGCCGATTGAATTGATGACATGCATCCTCCTTAAGAAACAGAAATTAAGGAGGAGAAGGATGATCTTCCCATAGGTGTCGCGATCGGCCAGAGGCGATCGGATGCGGGCCAAGCCCAGGTACAACCATCCCATCCCCTCTGTCCTTTTGCCTGAGAGTTTCCGGCGCCAACCTGCCCTTGCGGGTAGTCATGGTGCCTTGCTCCTTCGGCGCCCGATTTAACGGGTCTCTCCAGAGTATCGTCCAGTAGCAGTCCACACCGGTTGCCCGGTACCTGAAAGATTCACTTCTTCGGTGGATGGTTGCCCATCGCTCTCCTGCTACCTTCATCCGAACTAGTTTGGATTAGGAAGTCGGCATGTTAATCCAAAAAATGTGAGCTGTCTCGCACTTGGCCGCCCCCATTTATATTTTTTTAGTGACAACCAGAATCGCAGCAAGAATGTTAAATGTTGGTTAACTATCAACAAGTTAGGCTCTCACGGATCAAATGTGGCCCAAACGGGAAAAATGGCGGATAGAGAACAGTGATCCCTCTCGTTTCGCCAAGAAAATCTTGCCGACATATCTAATCAAAATGCTTGCACACAGAATCAATAAGCCGATAATCCGCTGCATAACCAAGCACTTTGCCATCAATTTATGCACTGTGTTCGGTTGGTCCCACCGGACCGCTCGCCTGACCCGGCCGTCGCCGGTTCAATCGCATATGGCTTGGGCATATCACGCCCCCTAAGGATGACCAAAAGAGAATGAACGAGACCCTGGTTGCAAAAGATGTGGTCGCACAAGATTACCGTCAGCTGGTTGAACAATTCGGCTCCCCCCTGCTGCTGCTCGACAAGGCAGCCGTCCGCAAACAGTATCGGGCCCTGGCCGCCGCCCTGCCCGATGTACGATTGCACTATGCACTCAAACCCCTGCCCCATGAGGCGGTGGTCTCTGTCTTGAAGGAAGAGGGGGCCTGTTTCGATCTGGCCACCAATGGCGAAGTGGATCTGGTGCGCAGTCAGGGGGTTCGACCGGGACGTTGCATTCATACCCATCCCATCAAGCGCGACAGCGATATCCGTTATGCGCTGGAGTTTGGCTGCACCGTGTTTGTCTACGACAACCCGCTGGAGCTGGAAAAGTTCATTCCCTACAAGGACGAAGTGAAACTGCTGCTGCGGGTCAGCTTCCCGAACCCCGAGACCAAGGTCGATCTCTCCAAGAAGTTCGGCTGCACTCCGGAGCAGGCGCTGCCGCTGCTGCAACTGGCCCACGCCAAGGGGATCAAGGTGATGGGGCTGTCGTTTCACGTCGGCTCGCAAGTGCCCCATGCCCGTCGCCATGTGCAGGCCATCGACGCCTGCCGCGAGATCATGGAGCAGGCTTGGGCGCTCGGGCTCAAGCCCTGGGTGCTGGATATCGGCGGCGGTTTCCCGGTCGACTATGAAGGGGGCGAGTTCGATATCGACGGCTTCTGCGCGCCGATCCGCGAAGCGCTGGCCAAGTTGCCCGCTACCGTGCAGAAGATTGCCGAACCGGGCCGCTTTATCAGCGCGCCGGCCATGACTTCAGTATCAAGCGTGATGGGCAAGGCCCACCGCGGCGACAAGATCTGGTACTACCTGGATGACGGTCTCTACGGCAGCTACAACGGCCAGCTCTATGACCACGTCACCTATCCGGTGAGCACGCCTTATGCCAGTGGCGAGCAGCACAACTCGGTGCTCTCCGGCCCCACCTGCGACAGCGTGGATGTGATCCGCGATGGCATCATGCTGCCGGATCTGGCTATCGGCGAGTTGGTGGTTGGCAAGGTGATGGGCGCCTACACCTGGGCCTCGGCCTCCACCTTCAACTTCTTCCCCAAGGCCAGCATCCTCATTCTGGACAGCAGTCAGAAGGGGCAGAAGCTGGTGGCAGTAGCCTGAGCACACCGCTCGCTCGCCAACAGGTTCACTGGGCAAAAACAAGAGGGGGAAGCTTGAGCTTCCCCCTCTCTCATTTCACCAACTCCTATCAGATAAACTGACTGGTCAGCAGCCAGCCGGTGTAGGCGACGAAGCAAGTCAGCAGCACGCCCCCCTCCAACCGGTTGATACGGCCCTGCCCCTTGCGGCCCAGACACATCACCAGCAGCAGCAGGGTTAGCCCCATCATGATGCTCCAGTCACGGGTGAGCACCTCCGGCGCCACATCGAGCGGGTGGATGCCCGCCGCAATCCCCACCACCGCCAGGGTGTTGAACAGGTTGGAGCCGAGCACGTTGCCAAGGGCCAGATCATGCTCGTTCTTGCGAATGGCGATAAGCGAAGAGGCCAGCTCCGGCAGGGAGGTCCCTACCGCGACTATGGTGAGACCAATCACCAGATCGCTGATGCCAAGCGCCTGAGCGATGGTCACCGCCCCCCACACCAGCAGGCGGGAAGCGCCGATCAGCAGCACCAGCCCGACCACCAGCCAGAAGATGGCGCTCTTGAGGGACATCCCCTCGCTCTCGATATCCTCGGCGGTCTCGGTATCCAGCGCATCTCCCTTGCCATTCATGCCAGCCCAGATAGACCAGCCCATCAGGGCAACGAAGACGGCCCCCAGAATGACCGCATCCATCCGGCCCAGATGACCATCGATCAGCAGGGCGCCGGAGAGCAGGGTAATACCGAGCAGGATCGGGATCTCCTTGCGCACAACCTGAGAGGCCACCGCGATAGGGCTGATCAGTGCCGTCAGACCCAGGATCAGCGCGATATTGGTGATGTTGGAGCCATAGGCATTACCAAGCGCCAACCCGGGATTGCCCTGTGACGCCGCCAGCGCCGAGACCACCATCTCCGGGGCCGAGGTACCAAAACCGATGATCACCATGCCGATCAGCAGCGGCGGCATCCCCGCATAACGGGCAGTGGCGGCGGCACCGTCGACAAACTTGTCTGCACTCCAGACCAGCAGCGCCAGTCCGGCAATCAGGGCAACAAAAGCCAGGGTCATAGGATCTTCATCTCTTGTTATCAGCAACGAAGCGCCAGCCCAAACGGGCAGGCACCATGGGAAAGTGGCGCCAGTGTAGCTGTGCCACCTCCCATTTCAAGGGGAAATCAAACCGTGATTAACATTTCACAGTGCAGCCAGCAGGCTCGCGGCATCGGAGACCTCAAACTTGCCCGGCGCCTCCACAAACAGCTGCTCGACCACACCATCGTTGGCGATCAACGCAAAGCGCTGGGCACGGATGCCGCCAAAGGCGCCGGTATCCTTGGCCAGATCCAGCGCCCGGGTCCAGCTGCCATCGCCATCCGCCAGCATGGTGATCGCCTCGGCATTCTGGGCCGTCTGCCAGGCCCGCATCACGAAAGCATCGTTGACCGACAGACAACAGATGGCATCCACCCCTTTGGCCATAAACTGATCGGCCAGCACCACATAACCGGGCAGATGAGCATTGGAGCAGGTGGGAGTAAAGGCGCCGGGTACCGCAAACAGCACCACTTTTTTACCGGCGAACAGCGTCTGGCTATCCCGCAGCTGCTTGCCCTCGGCGGTGATAAAGGTAAATTCGCCCGCAGGCAGGGGGTGTCCTACAGCAATCATGATTTCTCGTCCTGAGTCGTGATGGGAAGTCGCCAGTTTATCCCAGAGTGACGATGCCGCCTAACAGCGGCTCTGAGCCTGACCATGGATAGCGGCAGGCATTTTCCCCTTGGGCAGACTACTCTTGAGCTGGTTTCACGGCGCCAGGAGGCCCCATGCAACACTATTACGATGGTCTGGAAATTCGTCCCCCCGCCATGCGCGAACAGCAGCAACTGGACCAGCTCAATCATCAGCTTACCCATGTCAGTCAATATTGCGCCGGTTACTCCAGCGCCTATCGCCAGTGCCGCCTCGAGGATCTGGCAGATCTGGCCACCCTGCCACTGCTCGACAGCAAAGAACTCTTTGCCGCCCAGCAGGCTCATCCCCCCTTTGCCGGTCTCACCGGCCGCCCCGCCAGTCAGGCGCTGCGGGTATTCTCCTGTCCGGGCCAGCTGGCCATCCCCGAGTATGCGGGAGCAGACTGGTGGGGCGCCGCCCGGGCGCTGTTTGCCGCCGGTTTCAAGGCGGGGGAAGTGATGCTCAACGGCCACGACTATCATGCTGGCCCCACCGCCTTTATCTTCGATAACGGCGCCCGCCAGCTGGGGGCTCCAGTGGTACCCTGCGGGCCCCACGATACCCAGCACCAGCTGGAGGCACTGCTGCGCTATCAACCCACCGGCTACGTCGGTCCGCTGGTGACCCTGCTCGACCTGCTGGAAGCGGCCGAAGCAGCGGAGATCCCGAGCGACTCGCTGCGCCGCGCCCTATTGTGCGAAGCCACCCATCCTGAAACCGCGCCACTGCGCGCCATTCACGGCATTGCGGCCCTCAACTGTCTGGTGTAGCAGGATGTGGGGGTGGTGGCCTACGAGAGTCAGCCCGGTCAGGGCTTTATCGTCAACGAGAGTTGCATCGTCGAAATCATCGATCCCGCCAGCGGCAATCCCGTGAGTGGAGATGAAACGGGCCAGCTGGTGGTGACCCGGCTCGATCTGGAGTATCCGCTGCTGCGGCTAGCCACCGACTGGCAAGGTCACTGGCTCGCCAAGCCGAGCGCTTGCGGGCGCACCAACCGACGCCTCAAGCTGGTGTAGCAGACCAACTAAATGCACAAAGGCAGACGGGCAGCCATCAGGCTGCCCGTCTTGTCTCTGAACTGGAAAAGAAAATATCTAAAGAGAGACGTTAGCGTCTCGCCTGCCAGGTGGCGATGGCGAGCAGGGAGTCAGGGGTAAATTCGCTGGCACGCTCGGCAATCTCGGCCAGGCTCATCCAGTGCACCGCGCTCACCTCTTCGGCCTGCAACTGCAGCGGCCCCTGATAACGGCAACTGAAGAGGCCACCCCAGACCCGGTAGCCCTCCCCTTCCGCATAAAAGCTGCCAAAGCCCTGCAGGGGAACATCCATAATCCCCAGCTCTTCGGCCAGCTCGCGGCGGGCGGAGCGCTCCATCTCCTCACCGGTGGTGACCACGCCACCGGCGCAGGCATCCAGCATGCCGGGGCAGAAATCCTTGCTGAGGGTGCGCCGCTGCACCAGGATCCGATCCGCGTCGTCGAGCACCAGAATATAGCTGGCACGATGGCAGAGATTCTCTCGCCGCACCTTGGCTCGCTCGGCCACGCCAATCACCCGGTTATTCCCGTCCACCACATCAACCCATTCCACGCACAGGCCCTTTCGTTTGTTCCATTCAAGCCCGCAGTATATCGGTGCGGTGGTTTGTCATGGCACAACTTTTTCGATGACGCCGTCAATTTGCCGAACTCACTGGCAAAATAAGGATTCATGCAAATCTTTATAAACCGTCATATCAGTGTCATCGACCGACACCATAGTGTGCCCTGTCCAGGCAATCAGGGAACCGTGTGATGAAGGTATTCAAGCAGTTATCCCCACGGCAGATCGCTCGCTACATCAAGAGCTTTCATCGAGGCTATTTTGCCATCGAGTCGCTGGGGACATTTGAATTCAACGCGGGCAGGATCAGCCTCCATGGCCTGACCTGCCGCCAGCGGCTAAGACTGGCTCGCCAGATCAATCTGGCTGTCAGACAACTTGGTCACCGCGACCCCTTGCCGGACATGTGAGTCAAAAGGTCTTGCCCTACTGTCTGTTGTGCATCCATGCTTTGCCCGCCGGCTACTGGCCGCGCGGGCCGTTTTCGATATCGGTAATGATGCCGTTGCGCACCGTCACAAAGCGCATGAACTCGTTCTTGCCGAAGTTGTAAGTCCAACGTTCACCATATTTGACCTGCACCATGTTGCCAAACTGGTTCTCCTCGTTACGGGTAATATCTTCCCGCAACATGGGCTCGCCGCACTTGAGCAGCATCTCGGCGGTGCTGTCACCCTCGCTGATCAGGGCGTTCTTGCAGCGCATGGCATCGGCACTGGCCGGAATGCTCAGCAGCAACAGAGCAAGCCCCGCTACATTCTTCATCTTATTGCTCATCGGGTTCTCCTTATCCTCTCTAATGAGTCGCAGTATGCCTGTTCCCGTTTCTGAAAAAACCAGTAAAAAGCGTAAAAGTGCCGCCCTTTTCTGCTCTCCAGCCCGCTGGTCGCGACAAATGCTGTCTATCACATAGCCCAAAAACAAACGGCGACCCGAGGGTCGCCGTTTGCATCAAGCCAGCAGGATCACAGGATGTCCAGCAGCTCGACTTCAAATACCAGTGCAGAGTAAGGCGGGATGGAGCCCGCGCCACGGGCACCGTAGGCCAGATCGTGGGGGATGTAGAGCTTCCACTTGGAACCAACCGGCATCAGCTGCAGCGCTTCAACCCAGCCAGCAATCACGCCGGTCACCGGGAATTCAGCCGGCTGGCCGCGAGCGACGGAGCTGTCGAATACACCACCGTGGGTGAAGGTACCGTGGTAGTGCACACGCACGGACTGACCGGCTACCGGAACGGCACCGTTGCCTTCTACCAGCACTTCGTACTGCAGACCGGAGTCGGTCACCTTCACTTCAGCGCGCTTGGCGTTGTCAGCCAGGAAGGCTTCGCCGTCAGCAGCGGCGGCCTTGGCGGCAGCTTCCTGCTCTTCTTGCATACGCGCAGTGATCACCTGGAAGGCATCATTGATATCGTCACGGCTGACCGCGAACTCCAGACCATTCAGGGCATCTGCCAGACCTTGTTGCAGAGCCGGGATATCGAGACCGGCGAAGGCTTGCTGCGCCAGCTGATCACCCATGTTGCGGCCGATGCCATAGCTGGCCTTCTGTTCGATAGAGTCGTATTGGGACATTGAGATGTTGCTCCAGATCCATGTAGTAAAGAGGCGGGATAATATCAGACTTTTGGCCGGGGTGCTGCCGGGGGCGCCCCTGATTTCCCCGTCAGTGGGAGGAACTTCACACAAGATGCGGATGAACGCCGCCCAACGGCGGCGATCTGCTTAACCGCGATCCAGCAAGGCTCTGACCGCAGCCACCTTGGCGCCATCGGTGATATTGACCCGACCATCATCCGAAGTGCCCATATTCACTCCGTGCGGCACCATGCCACCGCGCCAGCCCATGCCGGACATATGCACTTCGCTCACTCCGGTGAACTCGATGATGGTACGCACATTGTCGGCATTGACCCCGGCGCCCGGCATCAGGCTGGCTCGTCCCGCCAGCGCCTGTTGCATCTCTTGCAGGGTTTCCAACCCAGCCAACGCGGTCGGCGCATGGCCCGAGCTTAAAATGCGCTCGCAACCGGCAGCGACGATGGTCTCCAGATCGAGGCGCCAGTCGGAGGAGAGGTCGATGGCGCGATGGAAGGTGACTCCCAACGGGCCAGCGGCATCCACCAGCTGTTTGAGCTTGGCAGCAGGCACCCGCCCCTCCTCATCCAGCAAACCGACCACCACCCCTTGCAGCCCCGCAGCGCGTGCCGCCGCGATATCTTGCAGCATCATCTCGAACTCGCCGTCATTGAAGCAAAAATCTCCGGCCCGTGGGCGGATCATGGCGTAGACCGGCACAGTAGCGTGGCGGGCAGCCAGCAGCATAAAGCCGTAGGAGGGAGTCAGGCCGCCCAGACCCAATGCAGAGCAGAGCTCGATGCGATCCGCCCCGGATTGCTGGGCGGTGAAGAGGGATTCCAGGTTGTCGATACAGATTTCAAGACGGGTCATGAGGACTCCTTTTTCGGGGAGATCAGACCCCACATCTGATCTCATAGATTGAGCAAGGCTGCGCCGCGCACACCACCAGCACCACCGAAGCGGGCCTGGCGGATCTCGGGCAGGGCGACCCCGGGCAGTAAGTGACCGGGCAGACGCAGCGGCAGCTGTTCATAGAGGGCGGGCAGGCCGCTCAGGCCGCCCCCCAACACCACCACCTCGGGATCAATCACCGAAATGGCGGTGGCAAGCCCGGCGGCCATGATCTCCAACCAGCAGTCGACCGTCTCGACCGCATGGGGTTCATGGGACTCGAAGCGTCCCACAATCTGGTGACCCGTGGCACGTTGGCCATGGAAATGGTGATAGAGACGCTCCAGACCGGTGCCGGAGGCATAGGTTTCAAAACAGACCAGACGGCCACACCCGCAACGGGGACGGGGCAACTCGGGATACTTCATCAGCATGGTCGCGGGCAAGGGGTAGTGACCAATCTCGCCAGCCAGCCAGTTGCGCCCCTGAATAAGCTTGCCCGCCAGATAGACGGCGCCGCCGATACCGGTGCCGATGGTGACGCCGAGCGCACTGCCTGCGCCGTCGGCTGCCCCTTGATGCACTTCGGACCAGAGGAAGCAGTTGGCGTCGTTATCCACCTTGACCGGCCGCTCCAGCAGCTCGGCCAGATCGGCCCCCAGATGGCGACCATTGATGGAGGGCAGATTGGCCGCCACTATGCTGTGATCGTGGCTGTTGATGACACCGGGAAAACCGATACCGACCGAGCCCCGAGCCCCGAAGCGGGCATCCGCCTGCTCGACCCGGGAGCGGATCAGCTGCTGCAACCCCTCGTAATCGTTGCCCGGGGTACTCATGCGCTCCTCGTGGCAGAGGTTCAATGCACCGTCATAGACCGCGAAGGCGATCTTGGTGCCACCGATATCAAAGCCGTAATACATGCCAGCACTCCCTTGTCAGCCCGTGTTTATCCAACTCTGTTTCATGGGGGACATTGTATTAATTCGCAAAAAAAATAAAGTGACCGGGGGCGAAAAACGGGAGAGTGATCAGAGCAAACGGCTCATTTGTCGCTGCAGGCAGGGCTGCCCGAGGCTTATCAGGGTTCGCTCTTCACCATCAAAGACGAAGCCGCGGCGCAGGTAGAACCCCTCGCCGATGTGGTTGCCATCGAGCAGCCACAATCTGACGCTATGACAACCGGCGCGGCGCATCTGCATCGCCACCGCCTGCCACAGCCGTTTGCCATAACCTTGTCGCCAATGGTCGGGATGGAGGTAAAAAGCGCGGATCAGGGCATGGCTCTGCCCCGCTTCCTGTTGTGGTTGCCAGTAGAGCAGGCCAATCACCACCTCATCGAGACAAAGCAGCATGGGCCTTGGGCCCGGCTCGGCCAGACGGCTCTGCCAAATCTGCAGATGGGCGGTGACGTCCAGCTGCTCCAGCAGGTCAGCACCGAGCACCTGGCCATAGGCAGCGAGCCAGCTGGCTCGCTGCATCACCGTCATGGCGGCGGCATCGTCGCTGCGCGCCATGCGCAGGCTTATGCCTTGCATTGGGGCACCAGACCGTTGGCGCGGGCCTGCTCATAGAGCGGCAACACTTGCGCCTGTTGCGCCTGCAACTCGGCGATCCGGTTCTCGTTGCTCGGGTGGGTGGAGAGCAGTTGCGGCGGGGAGTTGCCACCGGCGGCGGCACTCATGTTTTGCCACAGGGGGATCGCCTCGGCCGGATTGAACCCGGCACGCGCCATCAGCTCAAGTCCGAGCCGATCCGCTTCGCTCTCCTGAGTGCGGCCGTAGGGCAGCATCACCCCCACCTCGACCCCGAGGCCAAGGGCGGCCATGGTGGCGCCGCGATACTCGCTGGTGCCCATGGCAATGTCCGCAGCCGCCAGACCGATCCCCGCCAACTGGCTGCGCGAGAGTCGTTCGTTGGAGTGCTGGGCCAGCACGTGAGTCAGCTCGTGGCCGATGACGGTCGCCAGCTGATCCTGATTCTTGGCCACCTTGAGCAGGCCGCTGTAGACCCCGATCTTGCCGCCGGGCAGGGCGAAGGCGTTGACCTGTTTGGAGTCAAACACCACCACTTCCCAGTTGGTGATGCCATAGCTGGCCGGCACCTGGGCGGTCACCGCCTTGGCGACACAGGAGACATAGGCGTTGAGTTTGGCATCCTTGCTCACCTTCTCCTGCTTCTTCATCTGCTCGAAGGAGTCGGCGCCCAGCTGGTTCATCTGCTGGGGAGAGTAGAGCAGCATCTGGCTGCGGCCGGTCGGCGACTGGGCGCAGGCGACCAGCAGGGAACTACAGAGGGCTACCATGCCAAACTTGGTGAGGGACGCAATCATGAAGGGATCCTTTGCCATAACGTTGCCCTATTCTCGGAAATGCCGCCCGGCTACGCAAGGGAGCCAGCCCCCGGCTGGCGGAAAAATATCCATCCTGCGCTATTAACAAAACTGACAGCCGCCAAAAACAAAACGAGCCCGCTTGGGGCTCGTTTTATCAGGGCATGCTGACTGCAGGCAGTTACATGATACCCAGCTTTTTCAGGTCAGCCTGTACCACCTTGGCCGGCACCGGCACGTAGCCATCTTTGGCAACGATGTTCTGGCCTGCTTTGGAGAGCATCATCTTGACGAACTCTTGCTCCATCGGGGAGAGCGGCTTGTTCGGATGCTTGTTCACGTAAACGTACAGGAAGCGTGACAGCGGATACTTGCCGGTGATGGCGTTATCGGAGGTCGCTTCGATGAAGGTCTTGCCATCTTTGGAGAGCGGTACCGCACGCACGCCGGAGGTGACATAACCGATACCGGAGTAGCCGATACCGTTCAGGGAGGCAGAGACAGACTGCACCACGGAAGCAGAACCCGGCTGCTCGTTCACGCCGCTCTTGAAGTCGCCGTTACACAGGGCGTGCTCCTTGAAGTAACCGTAGGTACCGGATACGGAGTTGCGACCGAACAGTTGCAGATCCTTGCTGGACCAGTTGCCATCCAGACCCAGATCAGACCACTTGGTGGCAGCCTTGGCTTCGCCGCACTTGAGGGTGCTGGAGAAGATGGCGTCGATCTGCGGCATGGTCAGCCCCTTGATGGGGTTGTCCTTGTTGACGAACACCGCCAGGGCATCGACTGCAACGCGGATGGCAGTCGGCTTGTAGCCGTAACGCTTCTCGAATGCTTCCTCTTCACCAGCCTTCATGGCACGGCTCATCGGACCGAACTGGGCAACACCTTCGGTCAGGGCAGTCGGGGCGGTAGAAGAACCGGCGGCCTGGATCTGCACGTTGACGTTGGGGTACAAGCGCTTAAATTCTTCGGCCCACAGGGTCATCATGTTGGCCAGGGTGTCCGAGCCGACAGAGGACAGGTTGCCCGAAATGCCGCTGGTCGGTGTGTAATCCGGCAGGTCTTTATCCACACCGGCAGCCAGGGCGCTGACAGAAAACAGGGTTGCTGCGGTGAATCCGATTACACCAGCCAGTTTGTTGAGTTTCATCCAATCTCTCCAAAGTTACAGAAGGTCCGTTCTTAAGACGGCGCCAGTATCTGACCTGGCAGTGACAAATTTATGGATTTAATGTGACACTTTAATGACATGACGACAGATTTGAACAAATGAAAAGAGGGCCCGTTCAAAGGCCCTCTTTTTGCAGCTAACTCATTGCCATAAAAGACTATTTAATCACCACCATACGGCTCGGGATGAGAAAGCTGAAGCGGCTGCCAAGGCCGACCCGGCTCTCGATATCGAGCTGGCAGTCATGATGACTGAGGGCATGCTTGACGATGGCAAGGCCCAAGCCTGAGCCGCCGGTATGGCGCGAGCGTGCCTTGTCGACCCGATAGAACCGCTCGGTCAGCCGCGCCAGATGCTCGGGGGCAATCCCCTCCCCTTCATCGCTCACGGCAAACAGCGCCATCGCCCCCTGCTTGCGCCACTCCACGGTAATTTTTCGCCCCGCCGGGGTGTAGTGAATGGCGTTGTAGACCAGGTTGGAGACGGCACTGCGCAGCTGCTCCTGATCCCCGCGCACCAACAGATTGGGCTGCACCACAAATTCGAGCTGGTGGGCCCGTTCGCCCGAGAGCGCTCGCGCCTCCTGCTCCAGCAGCCCCAGCATGGCAGGCATGTCCACCAGATGGGAGAGATCCACGGTCGGAGCCGCCTCGATACGGGAGAGGGTGAGCAGCTGATTGACCAGATTATCCATCCGGATGGTCTGCTCCATCATCACCCGATGCGCCTTGGCCCACATGGCGGGCGGGGGCGGTTCCTCGGTCATCTCCAGATAACCCTTGAGCACGGTCAGCGGAGTGCGCAGTTCGTGAGAGACGTTGGAGACAAAGTGCTTGCGGGTCTTCTCGAGACTGCGCAAGCGGGTGACATCCCGCACCACCAGCATCGCCTGATCGGAGGCGTAGGGCATGATACGAAACTCAAGAAACTTCTCCTCATTGACCGGGGAGTGCATCTCGAGGGGCTCGTCATACGCCCCCTTGCCCAGATAGGCGTTAAAGGCAGGATTGCGAATGAGGTTGCCGATATGCTGGCCGGCATCCTCCGGCCAGCGGAAACCGAGCAGTTGCTCCGCCAGCCGGTTGCACCAGAGGATGCTGCCATCGGTGCGAAACACCACGGCGGCATCGGGCAGCGCCTCGGCCCCCTCCCGGAAGCGGCGGATCAGCCCCGCCAGCTCGCGGCGACGGGCGCGGTGACGCTGCTGCAGCTTGTAGATACCGTTGAAGATGTACTCCCAGCTGCCATTGCCGCTGGGGGGCACCAGGCTGCGGTCGTGCCACAACCAGTCAGAGAGCCGCTTCTGGAAGCGATAGTGCCAGCCCAGATGCAACACGGCCGCCACCAGCAGGCAGAGGGCAAGATGATCAATCAACCAGCCAACCAATGCGAAGGGGGCGTAGAAAAACGCCATTCGCCACAACTGTCGCCGCCAGGCGTAAGGTTGCAACATAACTGCCTCTAGAGACGGGTTGAGAAGCGGTATCCGGCTCCACGCACCGTCTGGATCAATCTGTCGTGCCCTGTCTCTTCAATCGCCTTGCGCAGGCGACGAATATGCACATCCACGGTTCTGTCCTCGACGTACACATTGGTACCCCAGACATTATTGAGCAGCTGTTCACGGCTGTAGACCCGCTCGGGGTGAGTCATAAAGAAGTGAAGCAACTTGAATTCGGTCGGCCCCATGTCGAGCGCCTTCTCTTCGGCACTGACCCGGTGGGAGACAGGATCGAGTTTCAGCCCCTGCACCTCGATCACCTCATCCACCGAGGTGGGCGACACGCGGCGCATCACCGCATGGAGGCGAGCGGTCAGCTCCTTGGGCGAGAACGGCTTGGTGATGTAGTCGTCGGCTCCGGCCTCCAGACCACGCACCTTGTCCTCCTCTTCACCGCGAGCGGTGAGCATCACCACCGGGATCTGGCGCGTCACCTCATCCTGCTTGAGCTGCTTGATAAACTGGATGCCACTGCCGCCCGGCATCATCCAGTCGAGCACGATGAGTTCGGGGTAGGGTTCGCGCACCTTCGCCAGTCCATCGGCGTAATCTTCCGCTTCAATCGTCTCATATCCCTTCTGCTCCAACACGAAGCAGAGCATTTCGCGGATCGGTGCTTCGTCCTCGACCACCAGAATTCGCTTAGCCATTCCCTTCTCTCTCCTCTGTGAAGATGGGTGCGCCAATTATTAGAATTTTCTGTGACACTTTTATGACTTTATGACAGGCGGGATGATAAACGTTTTCAGATTCAGTTGGCAGCAGTACGTTGCAACAAGTCCCACCGGTTGCCGCTGATATCCTCAAACACCACCACAGCGCCATAAGGCTCGTCACGAGGCTGTTCACAAAAATGAACACCGTACGCCTGCATGCGCTGGTAATCCCCCCAGAAATCAGTGGTCTCGAGGAACAGAAATACCCGGCCACCGCCCTGCTGGCCGATGGCGGCCTGCTGCTGCGCATTGGCCGCTTGAGCCAGCAGCAACGCGGAACCGGGGGCGCCTTTGGGGGCAACCCGCACCCAGCGCTTGCCCGGTTTGCCCGGTTCATCAAGCCGGGTGTCCTCCAGGAGCGCAAAGCCAAGTCCCTCGGTAAAAAAGCGAATGGCCTGATCGTAATCAGCCACCAGCAGGGTCAGCGCCCCTATGTGTTGTGTCATAACTGCTTGCTCATTTGTTGAAAGCGATATTGGAATAAAGCACACGGCATCTCGACGCATCGCAGTCAGTGGCTCGCAACCCGGTTGCGACCCTGCGTCTTGGCCTGATAGAGCGCCTCGTCGGCACGTTTGAGCACCTGCTCTGGCGACTCACCCGCACGCTCAGCCACCCCGAACGAGGCGGTCACCCGCAATCCGGACGGCCAATGGATATCAGCCTCCAGGGTAGCGCGCAACCGCTCGGCCAGCGCACAGGCCCGCAGCTCATCGTAGTGAAGGCAGACCAGCACGAACTCCTCACCGCCCCAGCGCACCAGATGGCAGAGCGCATCACAATGGCGCAGGATCTCGCTGACCAGATGCTTGAGCACCTCATCACCCACCGGGTGACCGTGGATGTCGTTGATCTGTTTGAAGTGGTCAACGTCGATATAGATGAAGGAAAACGACAGATCAGCGATATCGGCCAGCAGTCGCTCACCACCAAGCCGGTTGAAAGCACCGGTCAGTGGATCATAACAGGCCTCCTCACGGGTGCGGCGATTCTCTTCGCTCAGGGTACGGTTCAGCACCTCCACCTCAAGCTTGGCCTGATGGGCATGCAACAAACGCTGCTTCATGGCGAGGTGGTTAACCAGAAAGACTGCACAGCCATAGATAAACCAGACAAACAGGATCAACCGGTAGAAAAGGGTAGGCTCAAGCCAGTTGCCATGAAACTGCAGCTCCTCGATCACCACGCCATACTCACCCGGCGACATATATGACCCCGCAGCAATCTCGATGGCGTAGACCCGGCTCAGATCAGGCCCCTGCAACTGTAACGGCACCTTGTAGCGCTTGATCCACCAGGTTCCCGGGGTAAACACGTCGAGAGGCACCTCGTGGTCCTTGCCGTAATCGGCAGGGCGAAAGATGATTTCGTTGAATTTGGACTGCAACGGGTCATCCATCTTGTCGACAAGCTGATTGTAGTTGCGCAAGTAGAAACGCCAATCCTGCTCCTCGCCCCCCGTCACGCTCAAGCGGATATGGAGAGTGTTAAATCGGGCAAGATTGATACCCTTTTCGCGCGCGGTCAGGGTGAGAACCAGACCACAGCTGGGATAACTCTCGGGGCTCGCAGTCAGTACACACTCTACGCCGGGATTACCATCGGCCGAGGGACGGTAACTCACCGCTTCCGGTGCAGCATCCACCGCCTTCAACACGCTTACCGAGAGCGGCCACTCCTTGATATCAAGCACCCGCTCGGGGCCAAACTCGAACAGCAGGATGGAGCAGCCAGTCAGCGCCAGCAAATACCAGAACAGCAACTCGGCAAAACGGGAACTGGAAGCGATCATGCTGACCCCATCGCGTCAATAGGAATACCCGTACAACTGGAACAGGCGGTGGCACCGGATAGCACGCGATAACAAGCCACTATGATAACCCCGTGAATCACAAAAAACATGCCACTTATCAATGAGTTCACCGCTCTCTGTCACGTTTTTAAAGCGCAGTGCCAACCCGCATTGCCGACTGCTGGCGATAACGCTGGGGGGAGCAGCCCAGCTCCCGGTTGAACATGGCGATAAAGGCCGAGGTGGAGCCGTAACCGAGCCGCCAGCTGATCTCCTGAATGGGCATGTCGCCCTTGAGCCAGGCCAGTGCCTTGAGCAATCGCAGCCGCGCCCGCCACTGACCGAAGCTCATCCCCAGCTCCCGCAGGCAGCGCCGCGCCAGGGTGCGCTCGGTGGTGTGCAGTTGTCCGGCCCACTGAGCCAGAGTACGGGGATCGGCAGGATCGCTGTGTAACGCCGCCAGCATGGGAGCCAGCAGCTTGTCCTGACTCATCGGCAGGTAGCTCTCCTGACAACGGGTGCACGCCAGTCGCACCACCAGCAACTCGGCCTGACGCTGATCCCACTCATCCACCATATGGCTTACCCGCCGTTCGCAAAAGTCGCTCAGCAGGGCGCGGATCAGCGGGGTGAGCAGCAGCAATCTGGGCTCTGGCGGCAGCTTGGCCGCCAACTCGTGGCTGACGTAGATGGAGGTGTAGTCGAGGGTCTGCTCGTTGTAGGAGGTGTGGTCGAGATCCGCCGGTACCCAGATAAGATAGTCGGCAGGGGCCACCAGTCGCTGCTCCCCCAGCTCTATCTCCATGATACCCAGGCTGATCATGTTGAGCTGGCCCCAGGGGTGGGAGTGCAGCACGGTCGCGCTGTCGGCCAGCATCTGTTGGTAACTGAAATAGAGCGGATTGGGAGCGGGCAGAACGACATCTACCGGCTGAAACTGGTGAGTGGCCATCAGCGTCCCTTGTCAGCGAAAAAGAGGAACAGGCGTGATGCAACGCCCTGTTGGCTCGGTCTCCGGCACAGGCCAAAAGCAGCCATCAGTTGCGGGCAGACGCTGCCCGTGTGGGCCGGAATAAGGTGCATCAGAAAGAGTTGTCTTTTCTGCTGGGTCAGCTGTCTGTTTTACGCTACTTGATAATATAAAGACAAGGGTAGACTTGGCCCCCTGTTAATAAGGAGCCTCTGATGCGAATCTTTTCCCCTCTTCTCTTTCCGCTGATGGCGGTGCTGATCTGGGCTACCAATACCGTGGTTTCCAAGGCGGCCGCCAGCGTACTCGACCCCGCGGCTATCTCCTTCTATCGCTGGGTGATTGCCGCCCTGGCGCTGACCCCCTTCTGTCTGCCAACCCTCTGGCGGCGACGCAGTGAGGTTCGCCCCTGGCTCGGCAAGCTGCTGGTGCTGGCGGCGCTCGGTATGGTGCTCTACCAATGCCTCGCCTATTACGCCGCCCACAGCACCTCGGCTACCAATATGGGGGTGATCGGCTCCCTCATTCCACTGCTCACCCTGCTGCAAGGGGCGCTCTTCTTCGGCCAGCGTCCCGGCAAACAGGCACTGCTCGGCATGAGTATCTCCCTGTTCGGGGTGCTCTGGCTGCTTGGCAAGGGCGAACCACTGGCCCTGCTCCACAACGGCATCAACCCGGGGGATGGCATGATGTTGCTGGGCTCCGCCAGCTACGCCCTTTACGGCCTCTTGATCCGCCGCTGGCAACTGCCGTTTGGCCCCTGGCTCAACCTCTATATGCAGATCCTGCTGGCAGTGCTACTGCTGGTGCCGCTCGCTCTCAGTGCCGACTCGATGGCGGTGCCGGCCGAAGGGTGGGGACTGGTGCTCTTCGCCGGGCTCGCCTCCTCCCTGCTGGCGGCCTACTGCTGGATGCGCGGCCTCGCCTGCATGGGCGCCGAACGCACATCGGTCTTTATGAACCTGATGCCACTCTGTACGGCGCTTATCGCCGTCGTCGGGCTGGGCGAGCCGATCCACGGCTATCACCTGCTGGGTGGCGGGCTGATCCTTGGCGGGGTGATGGCCTCCCAGCTGAAGGGGCGCGCGCCGGTAGCTGAACGGGAAGCCGCCTGAGAACCAACATCGTCCGGAAACAACAAGGGAGCCCATGGCTCCCTTGTTGTTTCTGCAATGCACGCCAGTGCGCATCTCAACCGGCCCGGCGCCAGCGGTAGCGCCGCTCCGGCCGCCCCCGCTGACCATAGTTGAGATCCACATCCACCCGGTCTTCCGACTCCAGATATTCCAGATAGCGGCGCGCCGTGGTGCGGCTGAGGGAGAGTCGCAGCGCCACCGTGTCGGTGGAGAAGACGTTCTCCGGCTCACCCGCCAGCAGATCCAGCACCTGACGCAGGGTGATGCTGTCGATCCCCTTGGGAGTGACGCGCATCTCCTTGATCTGGGAGCGCCCCCCCTTGCCCAGCAACTTGTCGAGATCTTCCTGCTCCAGCCGACCTCGCTCGCACAGACGGCTATGCAGTTGCAGGATCTCGTCCAGGCTCTGCTGAATGCGAAACAGCCGCAATGGTTTGATGACGTAGTCATGAACCCCCAGGTTGAGGGCCTGCTGGATGGTCTCCACATCCCGCGAGGCAGTCACCATGATGACATAGGCTTCGCGGTTGTGACTGCGCAGGCGGCTCACCCACTCAAGGCCGGAGCCATCGGGCAGGGAGACATCCACCAGCAGCAGTTGGGGCACCACACCGGCCATCATGGCATCGGCCTGGGCCAGGGTGCCGGCCCGCCCCAGCAGGGAGAAACCGGGTGTCGCCGCCACCAGTTCTGACAAGATGGCACCGATCCGATCGTCATCTTCAATAACAAGCGTGATTATTGGGTCCATGGCTCACATTAATTGGTTTTTATTCAAGTAGATACCAAACAGGGTGGTCTGCTCGGCGGTTCGCCGCCATTCTATCACACCCTCGTGCCGACCCACGGTCTCCTTGACCAGGAACAGACCCACCCCGTGATCGCCGCTCTGGCGACTCACCCCGTAATCGAACAGATGATCGGCCAGCTCCTCGTCGACCCCCTCGCCGCTATCCTCCACCTCGATCACCAGTCGCCGCCCCACATCGCACAGAGAGAGCAGCACCCGCGGCGGCCGCTGCTGGCGGTTGCGCCAAGCCGCCTGCAGGCCGTTGTCCAGCAGGTTGCCAATGAGGGTGATGAGATCGGCCGAAACCGAAGCCGGATACTCCGCCAGCGCCGAGTCGGGATCGAGTTCCAGGGTCACCCCCAGCTCGCGAGCCCGGCTGAACTTGCCGAGAATAAGCCCCGCCACCGGCTTGTTGTCGATCAGCCGCAGCAGCTCCTGCAGCATGGTCTGGCACGCTTCGTTCTCCTGCTGGATCAGCTCCACCGCCTGATCCACATGGCCCAGCTGCAACAGGCCGGAGAGGCTGCTCAGCTTGTTGGCAAACTCGTGGCTCTGCATCCGCAGCATCTCGGCATACTGGCGCAGGTGGGTCACCTGCACCCCCAGACTGGCAGCCACCTCCGGACGGCTGAAGATCAGCAGCCGCCCCGGTGCCTTGCCCTGCACCGCCTGCCAGCGACCGACAAAGGACTCCCCCTGAATGGTAAAGCTCACCTCGCCCCCCTCCTGCTCCAGACAGGGGGCAAGGGGCGGCACCAGCTCCGCCAGCGACTGCCCCTGCAGGGCATGGCGCCCGGTGACCGGCAGCCGCAGCTGATAGCTGGCGGTGCTGTTGATCATGTTGATATTGCCGCGGCCATCGAGGGCGATCACCCCTTCGGTGATGTGCTCCAGCACCAGATCCTGCAGGGTGAAGCGGCGCACGATCGCCTCCGGCTCCAGATCGAGCAGGGTCTTGCGCAGCAGGTATTGCACCCAGAGTGCCAACAGCAGGCCGCACCCCAGCACCGCCACAATGGCGCAGATGAGCAGGGCCACCCGCTCCATATAGATGCCCTCCACCTGCTGCATCAGGTAGCCAACCACCACGGCCCCCATGACGCGCCCATCCCCGCCAACCACCGGGGAGAAGCAGCGGATCGCCGGCCCCATGGTGCCCCGATCCTTGGAGCAGTAGCTGCGCCGCTCCTGCAGTGCGGGCCAAATATCCTCGCCGCGGAACTTCTGCCCCACCAGCTCGGGGTTGGGGTGGCTGAGGCGGCGACCATGCTCGTCGGTCACCACCATATAGGTGGCGTCGGTGCGGTTGCAGACGGCCTCAACGTAGTCGCGCAGGGTAGGATCACTGCCCTGACGCAGAGCTTCGACCACCCGGGTATCCGCCGCCATGACCCGTGCCAGATCGCTCCCCTTATCCTGCAGATTGCTCTCCAGCAGATGGCGGATAAAGAGGGCCAGCAGACTGCCCAGAATGAGGATCAGCAGCAGGGAGAGCCCAAGAGAGAGGGTGACCAACTGGTGGCGAAGTTTCATGCACATACCTTAAAACGTCAGGACGCTGCCCAATAGTGCGGATGCCACCAGGTCTGGTCAATCAAAGGTGCCGGATCACCGGCAAAATCGGCCAAACCCTCCTCACGGGCGCAGAGCGCTACCGCTCTGGCGACGGCGCGAGCCACCTCCCCCACCTGTTCGATGGGAGGCAGCAGCCGACCCGCCAACAGCGGATAGGCACCGACCGCCCGTACCGCGGCCAGCAACATGCCATCGCTGATACGGCGCGCCTTGACGGCGCAGGCTCCGAGACCAATCCCCGGGAAGACATAGACGTTGTTGCACTGGGAGACCACCCGCCGCTCACCGGCCACCGTCACCGGCGCAAAAGGGCTACCGGTAGCCAGCAGGGCGCGGCCATCTGTGGCGGCCCACACCTGCTCGGGGGTGGCCTCGGCGCTGCGGGTCGGGTTGGAGAGCGGCAGGATCACCGGCTGATCGCACACCTCCCCCATCGCCTGCAACACCTCGCCAGTAAAGAGGCCGCCCTGACCGCTCACCCCGATCAGCACCACCGGGCGAACTTGACGGATGGTCTCCAGCAGCGAACTGCGCCCCTCCTCCACGGCACGGGCAAATGGCTGTTGTGCGCGAGTCAGGTTGGGACGATCGCTGCAGACCACTCCGTCCTGATCAAACAGCCAGACGCCGTTGTGACTCCCCGCCAGCTGGGCCAGCATGGCGGCGATGCCGCAACCGGCAGAGCCCGCCCCGACGATCAGCACCGGGGCATCGCACAGGGCGGTCCCCGCCTGTTGCAACCCGGCCAGCACGCAGGCAGAAGCGACCGCCGCCGTGCCCTGAATATCGTCGTTGAACATGCAGAGCTCGTCCCGATAACGGGTCAGCAAGTTGGCGGCGTGCTTGCCGGCAAAATCCTCAAACTGCAGCACCACCTGCGGCCAGCGCTTGCGAATGGCGGCCACCACCTTGTCCATAAAGTGGTAGTAGCTCTCGCCGTCGATACGCGGGGATTGCCAGCCGAGGTAGGAGTCATCCTCCAGTAGCTCGGGGTTGTTGGTGCCCACATCGACGCAGAGCGGCAGGGTACGCGCCGGGTTAATGCCACCCGCGGCGGAGTAGAGCGCCAGCTTGCCGATACAGATCCCCATGCCGCCGATACCGAGATCGCCGAGCCCCAGCACCCGCTCGCCATCGGAGATGACGATCACGTCCACCTCCTGCTCCACCGACTCGAGGATGTCGTCAAGATCGTCCCTGTCATGCCAGGAGAGGTAGAGGCCGTGGCTGCGCAGATAGAGGTCACTGTGGCGCTGGCACGCCTCTCCCACCACCGGGGTGTAGATGATCGGCAGCAGCTCCGGCAGGTGGTGGCGCACCAGATCGTAGAAGAGTACGGGGTTGTCCTCCTGCAGCTGGCGCAGCAGAAGATGCTGGTCAAACGGACTCTGCATGGCACTGACCAATCGGTAGATCCGGCGCCGCTGCTGGGAGAGGGACTCCTCCTTATGCGGCATACGCCCCCGCACCCCCTGACGCTTGCGCTCGGCATAGGGCAGGCTGGTGCCCATCATGATGTCGTTCATCTTGTTTGTTCCTCAATCCGGTATCAGGCGAGCAGGGAGATAAGGGCGGTGGCCAAGATCAGCATCACGGCGCCGCCAAGGCGAGAGGAGATCTGGGCAAAAGGCATCAGCTTCATCCGCTGGGCCGCCGAGAGCACAGCCACATCGCCGGTGCCCCCCATGTTGGCCATGCAGAGTCCGCCGGTGATGGCCGCCTCGATGGGATAGAAGCCGATCAGCTTGCCGACCAGCGCCGCACCGAGGGCGCCACCGATCACGGTGACCATGACCAGCACGAAGTAGCTGATGGAGAAGGCGCTGATCAGCTCCGGAATACTGGTGTAGGCGACACCGATCCCCACCAGCAGGGAGGGAGTGAGGTTGCTCACCACAAACTGATACCAGTCGGCCGCCGCCTGCTCATAACGGCGCGGCAGCAGGCCACTCACCTTGATAAAGGCGACCGCCAAAATCATCAGGGCGAAGGGGTGCATGGGGATAAAGTTGCCAAGCAGGGAGCCCAGCACAAACATGCTGGAACTGATAAAAAGACCCATGCCCAGACTCTGCAGGGTCGGCGCTTCGGCCTGCTCATCGGCAATGCTCCGGCTACTCTCTTTAACCATCAGCTTGCCGTTGCCAGTCAGGGAGGGGTAACGGCGACCGAGCCGCGCCAGCAGGGAGCCCACCAGAATGGCCAGGGTATTGGCGATCACCACCGCCGGTACCATGCGCGACAAGAGATCCGCACTGGACATCTGCATCGGGCCGGAGAGGATCTCCACCAGAGGCACCGCGCCAGCCCCCATGCCGCCGCCCATGATCGGCAGGCCGATCAGCAACACCGCATTCTTGAAGCCATACCCCATCAGGGAGCCGACCAGCCCCACGCTCAGCAATGCCAGCGCTACGCCGCCAAGAATGACCGGCAGATAGCGCATGGCGGCATTTTTCAGCAAAGCGCCGCTCATGCCAAACACGGAGCCAGTCACCAGACTGGCGATAAAGAAGTTGAGAAAGCCCCCCTCCTTCATGAAGTTGGTGATGACCTGCCCCGCCTGCACCGGCAGCAGCTGGTATTCAAACAGAGCGGCGCCGCCAAAGATGGCGAGGATGGTACCACCCCCCAGATATTCACGGATCGGCATGATCCGCTCCCCCAGCTCGGTCAGCAGGGTGCCTAGCACGAACATCAGCGCCAGCGCACCGACCATGCCCAGCGGCAGCGAGCCGTTCCAGCCGGAAAAGAGAACGCAGGTCGCCAGCCCTAGAAATATAAAGAGCGGCATACCGGCAATTTGTTGGCCGCCCATAAAGGCGGCCTTTTCGTGTGTGGTTTGTAGGGGTAAGAGGTTTTTCATTGTTATGTACTCTGCGTGTGATTGTGACCGCTACTTTATTGATCCCCCTCGCCTCTGTCGGTTAGCCAGATTGCAAAGCCATATAAAAACATTAAAAACTTAAACATCATGGTGCCGCCAACGTGCGCTGCACAATAGAACACCAGACCATCGATGCCCTGCTCGACCAGGAAATAGGGCGATAAAACGAGCGAACCCAATGGCGGATATTGGGATGATCAGCAGTAATAACGATGCGATGATCTCTCCCCCTTCGGGGAAATAACAGAGCCAGATGACAAGCTCTGCGACCATTAATCGCCACAGATCCTGTGAGTGATAATCAGCGGGCAACGTCATCGCCACGACGCGAGTGCCACGGCATGTCACATCAGGGTTTAAGTCAGAGTGCAGGAAGCACGCACGATGAAAAAGGGTGAGGAGAAAGATGCAAAAAGGGGAGATTGAAATAGTGATGAGTCAAGCCAGCGAATACCAGAGCACTGGCTTGAACTCACAAGGATCACACACGGTCAGGTCTATTCTGCCAACAGCAATGGAATATTGGCGGGGTCAAAATCATGACTGATATCGGTACTTCTGATTGCGCCTTCCCGATTCACGCCATGGTGTGACTCTGCACCATATTCTCCATCACTCAACAGCGCTTCAATTGCCAGATACACACATCCACTGTCATATCCATCCACAACCCGTTTCCCCCCTTGTTTTATAACCCCATCAATATTAGCGGATAAAAAAAGAGCTGCTCACTGAAGCTGAAAATTTCATGAAAATAATCGCCGGATATCCTCCATTCACGGCGCAATATCCGAATCGGCAAGAGAGCCTCGAGTGGATCAGCCCCGAGAATAATATCAGAGTCTCGAATGATACCAGCTCGCACCAGCGAAAGATCCGACCAGAAACATGATACGCATCACACTATTAACTTAGCCTGCTAAACAAGTATGATACTTAGCAGGCTAAGTACATTGAGGATGAGAAGATGACGGATCTGGAAAGGTTGCGCGAGCTGTCGCTCGCCGAGCAGATAGCGCGGATGCACCGGCTATGGCGTACTGCCGCCGACCTGGAGCTGGCTCCCCTTGGCCTCACCCATCCCCGCTGGACCGCGCTGTGGAAACTCTCCCGCATGGGGAACCATGTCAGCCAGAAGACCCTGGCCGAAGCCCTCGAGATAGAGCTCCCCTCCCTGATGCGCACCTTGGGCCAGCTGGAAGAGCAGGGACTGATTGAGCGCCACTGCTGCAGTCAGGACAAACGGGCCCGCATCGTCTGCGTGACCCCGGCTGGCCAGACCCTGCTCGATCAGATCGCCGACCGCATCATGAATATCCGCCGGGAGCTGCTGGGGGGCATCGACGAGCAGACCCTGCAGCTGTTTGAAGCCACTGTGCAACGGATCTCGGCCAACGCCCTCAGCAAAATTGAACAACACCACGACCGACAAGCCGGAGGCGATACAAGTCCTCCCGAGACCGACACAGAGAGAGAATAAGATGACCCCGGATCAACAATTTACCCGCTGGATCAAATGGTCCATGGCGGGCTTTGCCACCTTGTTTGCCTATTTTCTGATAGCCGACCTGCTGATGCCCCTCACCCCTCAGGCGATGGCGACCCGGGTGGTCACCAAGCTGGCCCCGCAAGTGAGCGGCAAGGTGGTCGAGGTCGCCGTTCACAACAACCAGCAGGTCAAGAAAGGAGAGCTGCTGTTCAGGCTGGATCCGGCCCCTTTTGAACTGGCAGTGGAGCAGGCCCGCCTTGCGCTGGCGCAGGCAGAGCAGCAGAACAGTGAACTGGATGCCGCCCTGACCGCCGCCGTTGCCGAGATCAACGCCAAGGAGACCCTGGCCAGCCAGAAGTGGCGCGAGGCTGAGCGGATCGATGCGCTCTACCAACGTCACATGGTTTCGCTGCAACAAAAAGATGAGGCTGACAGCGCCCTGCGCAGCGCCCAGGCCAACCTGCGCGCCAGTCAGGCCAAACTGGCCCAGATCAAGGCCAGTCGTGGCGTGACCGGTGAGGATAATCTGTTGCTGCGCCAGGCCCGCAACAAGCTGGCGCAAGCGCAACTGGCCCTCTCTTACAGCCGGGTCCACGCGGATCAGGATGGCACCATCACCAACTTGCAGCTCAAGCCGGGCAGTATCGCCAGCGCTGGCAGCCCGCTGCTGGCGCTGGTGTCGGAACAGGTCGATGTCATAGCCGATTTTCGGGAGAAGAGCCTGCGCCATGTTGGCGAGCAAACCCGCGCACTGGTCGCCTTCGATGGCGAGCCGGGTCAGCTCTATCCTGCTCGGGTAAGCAGTCTGGATGCCGGGGTGAGTGCCGGTCAGTTTGATGCCAACGGTCGACTGGCCGCACCGGTGGAGTCGGATCGCTGGGTAAGAGATGCCCAGCGGATGCGGCTGCACCTCGAGCTGGAGCAGCTCCCCGACCATCTGCCAGCCGGGGCGCGGGCCACGGTGCAACTGCTGCCGGACAATGCCCTGACCGCCATGCTGGCACGGGGCCAGATCCACCTGCTCAGCCTGCTCCATTATGTCTACTAACCACGCCACTCACCCGTTGGCCAATACTACCCCAGCCCACCCCGTCGGCGGTGCTGCCACTCACCTCTGGTATCGGCCCCTCACCGGCAACGAGCTGCGCCAGTGCCTGCGCATCGCCTTTGGCTGCACCACGGGCTTTCTGCTCTGCAAACTGTTTGGCTGGAATTACGGTGTCTTCTATACGGTCACGCCGGTGCTGCTGCTGGGGATGGTGCCGGTGATGAATGGCCATGCCGCGCGCCAGCTGATCGCGGCGGCGGTGGTCTGTGGGGTGGAGGTCGGGCTGCTGGGGGGGCTGTTTGGCAGCCATCCGGCGCTGATGACTCCCATCGCCTTTCTGCTGTTTCTCTACCGTTTCGCCGCCATGTCGCGGGGCAGCCTGTTTCTGTTCGGAGCCAACGGGGTGCTGAGCCTCAGCATCATGCTGCACTTTGCCAGCTATCCGCAGACCGACCTCAACGACCTGATCCTCAACAATATCTGGGCGAGCGTGCTGTCGGTGCTGATCGCTTACCTGATGACCATGCTGATCCCGGATGTGGAGGCCAGACCCAAGCCAGCCTCGGCCCCCAAGGCGCCGCACCGGATGCGCCATGAAGCACTGCTGGGTGCCACTGTGGCCACCCTGTCGTTTCTGGTATTTCAGGTGTTTGACCTGCGCGACTCCATGTCTGCCCAGGCCACAACCCTGCTGGTGCTGTTCCCCATGCACTGGAACGGCGCGCTGAGCTATGCCCGCAAACGGGCGATGGGCACCTTGCTGGGGGTCACCTTCGGCTTGCTCGGCCAGCTGCTGCTCTATGACTGGTCAGGGCAACTGCTGCTGGTCGCCCCGTTACTGTGGCTCGGCGCCATGCTGTTCAGCCATGCCCATGTCAAGGAGGCAGGCGGCTCTGGGGTCGGCTTTGGCGCCCTCACCACCCTCGGCATCCTGTTTGGCCAGTACCTCACCCCGGGCAACGATCTGGTGTTCAGCGCCCTCTACCGGGTGAGCAGCATACTGTTTGCCATCGTGGTCACCCTGCTGGCCTGCTACCTCGTCCACCGGTTGCTCAACCGCTTCGAGGCCACCCGCTTCGGTTATTGATTTCCTGTTGTAAGCACTGTTGTCAGCCCATGGATGAGCTCTCTTTCGCCCCGTCGCCTGCCGGGGCGTTTTTTCTCTCGCTCGTTTACCTCCCTCACCAATACTCCTGCCACTACAAGTCAGCGCAGAAGTGTGGCTATGCTTGTAAGGCTGCTGTCGATGAGGTGTACCTATGGTCGCGTTGTTAAAAAAATGGCTGGTTTGTCTGATGCTGTTGGCTACCAGCCCACTCGGGGCCACCCCGCTTGTCATTGGTGCCGAAGATGACTGGGCCCCCTACTGCGAGCGCGACAAGGACAATGAGGATGACCAGCCCCACGGACTGGCGCCTGAGCTGGTCAAGGCGGTGTTCGCCGCCGAAGGGATCGAGATTGTCTTTCGCACCCTCCCCTTCGCCCGCTGCATGCACGATGCGAAAAGCGGCAAACTTGCGGGGTGCTTCAACGCCACCATCACCGAAGAGAACCGCTACCAGTACCACTGGCACGACACCCCCATGTTCGAGGAGGATCTCGCCATCTTCGCCCTCGCCAGCGAACCGCAACGGGATCTCAAGCTCACCTCGCTGGAAGGCAAGCGGGTGGGCATCACGCTCGGTTACACCTATCCCACCGATTTTATGGAGAACCCCAGGATCACTCGCTTTCAGGCCAAATCTGATGCCCAGATCCTCGAGATGCTGGTGCGCGGCCGGGTTGACTACATCCTGATGAACGGCATGCCGGGCTACCTGAAGATCCAGCAGAAGCAGCTGACCGGCAAGGTGGTCAAGGTTGGCAAGCTCTCCACTGATGGCTTCTGGCTCGCCTTCTCCCGCAACACACCTCAAGGGGAAGCGCTGGCCAAGCAGTTCGAACAGGGGCTGCAGAAGATCAAAAACAACGGCATCTATGAGACGCTGATCCGCCAGTTTGAAACCAGACTTGGCCTCTACTGATTGACGATGCCTTCCTGATTGCGCCCCCCTCATACTCGCGGGGTATGCCGGACAGCAAGCGACGCACCGAATGGCCGTGCGGATTGCACAATAACGGCAACCTGTTAGGCTCACGCCCGTATGACACCAATGGAGCTGTAATCATGAATAAGGTACATATGATGGCCGCTGGTGCGCTGGCCCTCGGCCTGCTCGCTGGCTGCAATCAGGGCAATACCCTCTCAGTCACTGGTGGCGAACCGGTCAGTTACCAGTGCGAGCAGGGCAAGAAGGTGCAGGTGCGCTACTTCTCCCTCTCCGACGAAAGCCTCAACTTTATCAAGCTGTCACTGCCGGACGGCAAGGATTACACCCTGCCCCAGGCCATTTCGGCCTCCGGCGCCCGCTATACAGACGAGCACGAGGCCGTTTGGTGGAACAAGGGGGATGAGGGCTTTGTCGAGCTTCGGGATCAGGATGGCGAGTGGCAGACCGCCTACAACGACTGCAAACAGCAATAAACGTGACCCCGGCCTGGCCGGGGTCTCTCGTTCTCTGGCATCAGAGTGATCGGGGGATCAGTTGATCTCGATTTCGAAGTGGTTGGTCACCTCGACCGGAATGGCATCCGGGTTGCCCTCAGCCGGGCTGTAGCGGATCCGCGAGAGGGTCGCCAGCGCGCTCTGTTCCAGCTCGCCGGGGGGCTCGGCCGCCACCACTTCCGGCTTGACCGGCGTGCCGCTGGCGTCGATTTGATAGCGAACTTCCACATACCCCTTGACCGGTTTGGCTGGCAGGGCGGGCTCGTCATTGCCAAGCCATGACCACTGCTTCTCCTGAACCCAGTAGCTGGACAACTGCTCGAGAGGGATAGCGATCGGAGCGCGCTCGTGCGCCACCTCCTGACGGGATGAACACCCCAGCAACAGTGTCACTGCCAGACCTGACCATACTGCGACTTTCCAATTCATGTAACGCTCCTTGTTCTTTGCCGGTGCTTGTTGCCGGACTGCAGGGCGCTCAACGCGGCCCGCTTGGTCAGTCACCCATCCTAACGAAAAAGTATTCGTATGAACATGAACAAAAGGGCCAACCCCGAGAGGTTGGCCCTTTTATCGTCAATGAGCTCACTAACCAGCCGAAGGTATCAGCCGCGTTTGTCGCTCACCACCAGCCAGAGCGCATGGACCATGCCCGGCAGACCGCCCAGCAGGGTCAGCACTATGTTGATTAAAAAGTGCAGGCTAAAACCCACCTGGATAAACGCGCACACTGGGGGCAGGAAAATGGCCAGCAGGATCTTGAGCAGATTGTTCATCTCGGCTCTCCTCTTCATGAATGTCGTCAGGATTGGAATGGGCTAACCATAAACATCCCGGGCTTCAACTGCAAACCAGACAGGGTATTCGCTCACCCGCATCACGCCAGGCGTTGAGGTCGTGGATCTGCTGATTGCTGCTGCCACGCCAGAGCAGGCCAGGGTCTGCTAACGCCTTTTCAAACTTGCCATCCACCAGCACATCCAGCAAGGCCACCAGCTCGCGCTGGGCATCCGAGAGCTCGCCGAGCAGATAGCCGGTCCAGCACCAGATATCCTTGCCCGGACACTCGGCGCGCACCCGTTTCACCAGCGCCAGCACGTGGGGCACGTTGGCCGGGTGGAGCGGATCGCCGCCGGAGAGCGACAGACCTCGCCGTTTGATGCGGCTGTCGTTGAGATCCGCAATGATGCGATCGCTCATCGCCTCATCGAACGGCTTGCCGCCATCGAGCCGCCAGGTGCTCTGGTTGTAGCAACCCGGGCACTGATGTTCGCAGCCCGAGACAAACAGGGTGGCACGGGTGCCGGGGCCGTTGATCACATCGACCGGATAGTATTGGTGGTAGTGCATCATCTCTCTCTATTACGGCCCCCTCATCCCCGCCCCTTCTCCCGCGAGGGGAGAAGGGAGCAAAGCAGCGCAAACAGTACATCGGCCGGTTCCCTCTCCCCTTGGGAGAGGGCTAGGGTGAGGGCTCGGCTTACATATGTTTGACGCGGCGCTTCACCTCTTCCTGCTTGCCCGCATTGAAGGGGCGCGCATCCGGGCTGCCGAGGTAGCCGCAGACACGGCGGGTCACCGACACCTTGGCCGGGTCGTGGTTGCCGCAGCGCGGGCAGGTAAAGCCCTTGGAGGTACATTCGAACTCACCGGTGAAGCCGCAGTCGTAGCACTCGTCGATGGGGGTGTTGGTACCGTAATAGGGCACCTTGTCATAGCTGTAGTCCCAGACGTTTTCGAGCGCTTCCAGATTGTGCTGGATGTTGGGGTACTCGCCGTAGCAGATGAAGCCACCGCTGGCGATGGGCGGATAGGGCGCCTCGAAGTCCAGCTTGTCGTACGGGTTGACCTGTTTCTCCACATCGAGGTGGAAGCTGTTGGTGTAGTAACCCTTGTCCGTCACGCCGGATACCACGCCAAACTCTTTGGCATCGATGCGGCAGAAACGGGTGCAGAGGTTCTCGCTCGGGGTGGAGTAGAGGCTGAAGCCGTAGCCAGTCTCCTCTTTCCACTCGTCAATGGCTGCCCTGAGACGGGCGATGATGGCGATGGCCTTCTGTTGCAGCTCAGCGCTGTCAAACAGGTGCACCTTGTCACCAAACAGGGCGTTGATGGTCTCGTGAACCCCGATATAACCGAGGGAAATGGAGGCGCGGCCGTTCTTGAAGATCTCGCTGACGTTGTCGTCCGCCTTGAGGCGCACGCCGCAAGCCCCTTCCATATAGAGGATCGGTGCAACCCGTGCTTTCACCCCATCCAGACGGGTGATGCGGTACATCAGCGCCTTCTTTGCGACCCGCAGGGAGGCATCGAGACGATCCCAGAAGTCCGCTTCGTCACGGGATTTCAGGGCTATGCGCGGCAGGTTGAGGCTCACGACACCCAGGTTGTTGCGACCTTCGTGGATCAGCTCGCCATTCTCCTCGTAGGCACCGAGGAAGGAGCGGCAACCCATGGGGGTCTTGAAGGAGCCGGTCACTTTCACGACCTGGTCGTAGTTGAGGATGTCCGGATACATCCGCTTGGCGGCACACTCCAGCGCCAGCTGCTTGATGTCGTAGTTGGGATCGCCCTGCTTGTGGTTGAGGCCATCCTTGATGGCAAACACCAGTTTCGGGAACACAGCGGTCTTCTTGTTCTTGCCAAGACCAGCGATACGGTTGCTGAGGATGGCGCGCTGGATCATCCGCGACTCCCAGCTGTCCCCCAAGCCAAAGCCAAAGGTGACAAACGGCGTCTGACCGTTGGCGGTGTGCAGGGTGTTGACCTCGTACTCCAGCGACTGGAAGGCGTCGTAGCACTCTTTCTCGGTGCGGGCCATGGCGTAGGCTTCTACGTCGGCAATGCCCCACTCTTCGGCCACTTCACGGTGCTTCTGCCAACTGATGGTCACATAGGGGGCCAGCACTTCGTCGATGCGGTTGATGGTGGTGCCGCCATAGATGTGGCTCGCCACCTGGGCGATGATCTGGGCGGTCACCGCCGTGGCGGTGCTGATGGATTTCGGGGTATCGATCTCCGCATTGCCCATCTTGAAGCCGTGGGTCAGCATCCCTTTCAGATCGATCAACATGCAGTTGAACATCGGGAAGAAAGGTGAGTAATCGAGATCGTGGAAGTGCAGATCACCGCTCTCGTGGGCCTGAACCACATCACGGGGCAGCATGTGGCTGGTGGCATAGTGCTTGGCGACAATACCGGCCAGCAGGTCGCGCTGGGTCGGGATCACCTTGGAGTCTTTGTTGGCATTCTCGTTGAGCAGGGCAGCATTGGTCTGCTCGACCAGACCGCGGATCTCCTGCGCCAGACGGCCGCGCGCCTCGCGAGCCTGATCCCTGTCGTGGCGATATTCGATATAGGCACGGGCGATGGCCTTGTCGTCGGAAGCCATCAGGTGGTTTTCGACCCGGTTCTGGATCTCGTGGATATCAACTTCACCACGCCCTTCCAGCTCCTGACTCACCGCATTGGCAATGCGGGAGGCGAGTGCCGGATTGGCCTGATTGACCGCTTCCGCCGCTCGGCTGACCGCCTCTGCAATCAGCTGGGCATTGAATGGTGCGCGACATCCGTCACGTTTGATCACAACCGGTTTCATGGATTTTCCCCGTTAAAAGGCCAGGCATTTGCCTCTGGCTCACCCTTGTTGGGCCCCCCTCCCGGCATCTCATCCTGGACGCAAATAAATTCAGCCGAGGCTTGACAAGCCTGGGCTGAAGATAGGAAGGGAACAGCTTATACACAGCTTAATAACACAACATATAGGGATTAAAAACGAATGCGTCCCTATATGTGGTGTCTATTAGGCACCAAAGCGCAGCCTCATTTCTTGATCCAGAACAGGTTTTTCAGCGAGCGGGACAGTTCACGACCAACCCAAAAGAGCCCCATTCAAATCCAATCTCAAGCAGGGTGCGGGCTGGCGTCCGATCCACCCACCCGAAAAAAATCGCCCCCCGCCGCACCGGTTTCGAGATGACAGCGTCAACCAAAACCGCCCATACTGAACAAGAACTCTCTCCCCCTCGACAAGGGACAACCCATGCGCACCTCCCTGCTATTGCTACTGCTATCCACCCTCTCTCTGCCGCTCTGGGCCGCCAACATTCTGGTGATCAGCAGCTACCATCCCGAATACCTGTGGGACCAAAGCTACAACAAAGGGCTGCTCGATGGCTTGCAGGGGGAGCACAAGATCACCCACTTCTATATGGATACCAAACGCCATCCACGGGAGAAGTTCGACGAAATCGCCCAGCAAGCCATCGCCTTTTATCTGAAGAGCAAACCGGATCTGGTGGTACTGGGGGATGACAACGCCATCAACTATCTGGCCAACGAGATCGCCTCGCTGGGTACCCCGGTGGTCTTTCTCGGCATGAACGAGAACCCCCGCCTCAAGGGCTTTGTCGGCCACCCCAAGATCACCGGCGTGCTGGAGCGCCCCCTGCTCAAGCGCAACATCAGCGAAATAAGCCAGATGATGGGGGGGCTCGACAAAGCACTGGTTCTGTTTGATTCCAGCAATGTGGCCCTCACTGCCATTGAGGATGAATTCAAGACCCAGACCGAGCTGCGGGTCGGTCAGACCCGGATCAACAGCCAGCTGATGGGGGATTACAGCCTCTGGCAGGAGGCGGTGCTCAACGCCAAGAAGAACGGCTATCAGGCGATCTTCCTCGACCTCTACCACACGCTGGTCGATGACAATGGCAAGCATGTGAGCGAAAAGACGGTGTTGGAGTGGACCAGCGCCAACACGCCGGTGCCGCTCTTCTGTTTCTGGGAATTTACCGTCGGCAAGGGGATGGCCATCGGCGGGCTGGTGCTGGACGGCCACGATCAGGGGATACAGGCAGCCAGCCTCATCAACACCATACTGGCGGGCACCCTGCCCCGTACCATCTCCCCGCGCGCGGCCCTGCGCGGCGAATATGTCTTCAGCAAGAGCGAGCTGGCCCGCTGGCAGCTCACCGTGCCCGACAAATGGCGCCACAAGATCCTCTGGCGTGAGTAACCGCCGAAACAAAAAAGAGAACCCGGCCATGCCGGGTTCTCTTTTATCAGGAGCTGCGGTTAGCAAGCTTGGTGAGGGCTATCAGCCCTGCAACGCCTGTTGCAGCTCCTCTTCGGTCCAGATGGTAATGCCGAGCTCCTGCGCCTTGGTCAGCTTGGAACCGGCCGCTTCCCCCGCGACCAGCACATCGGTCTTGGCAGATACCGAACCCGCCACCTTGGCCCCCAGCGCCTGCAATGCCGCCTTGGCGTCGTTGCGCGACAAGGTGGTCAGGGTGCCGGTCAGCACGAAGGTCTTGCCGGCAAAGGGTTGCTCCGCGGCCTCTTTCTTCTCGATAGCGGGCCAGTGGATGCCGGCAGCCAGCAGAGCCTCCAACACCTCCACGTTGTGGGGCTGACGCAAGAAGTAGTAAACATGCTTGGCCACCACCTCGCCCACATCGGCCACGTCGAGCAGCTGCTCCACCGATGCAGCGCGCAGGGCATCCAGCGTGAGGAAGTGGTTGGCAAGGTTGAGCGCAGTCGCCTCCCCCACTTCGCGGATCCCCAGAGCAAACAGGAAGCGCGGCAAGGTGGTACTGCGCGCAGCATCGATGGCGGCTACCAGATTGAGGGCCGATTTTTGCCCCATCCGCTCAAGACCGGCCAGCTGGATGGCATTGAGGCTGAACAGATCCGCGGGGGTCTTCACCAACCCCTTGTCCACCAACTGCTCGACAATCTTGTCGCCAAGGCCATCCACGTCCATGGCGCGACGGGCGGCGAAGTGCTTGATCGCCTCCTTGCGCTGCGCCTCGCAGAACAAGCCACCGGAGCAGCGGGCAACAGCCTCTCCTTCCAGCCGCTCGACCGCAGAGCCACAGACCGGACACTCGGTCGGGAAGAGGATCGCGCGGGCGTCGCTTGGGCGCTGCGCCTCCACCACGGCGACGATCTGCGGGATCACATCCCCCGCCCGGCGCACGATCACCGTATCGCCGATCATCACGCCGAGGCGCTCAATCTCGTCAGCGTTGTGCAAGGTGGCGTTGGAGACGGTGACGCCGCCGACAAACACCGGTTTGAGCTTGGCGACCGGGGTCACGGCGCCGGTGCGGCCGACCTGAAACTCGACGTTCTCAAGCAGAGTCATCTCCTCCTGCGCCGGGAACTTGTGGGCGGTCGCCCAGCGCGGCGCCCGGGCCACAAAGCCCAGCTCCTCTTGCAGGGGGATGGCATCGACCTTGTAGACCACGCCATCGATCTCATAAGGGAGCTCGCCACGACGGGCCAGAATGTCGTCGTGGAACGCCTGACAGCCGGCGGCCCCCTCTTTGAGCTTCACCTCGGGACTAAGCGGCAGCCCCCACTCCTTGAGCTGATTGAGGCGACCAAAGTGAGAGTCACCGAGCAGCTCGCCGCCAACACCGACACCGTAAGCGTAAAAGCTCAGGGGACGGCTGGCGGTGATGCGTGAATCGAGCTGACGCAGGCTGCCAGCAGCGGCATTGCGCGGGTTGACGAATACCTTCTCGCCCGCTGCCAGCGCCTTGGCGTTCATCGCTTCGAAACCGGCCTTGGGCATAAAGACTTCGCCACGCACTTCCAACCGCTCGGGCCAACCAGAGCCCCGCAATGCGAGCGGAATGGCCTTGATGGTGCGCACGTTCTCGGTAATCTCCTCACCGGTGGCGCCATCGCCCCGGGTGGCCGCCTGCACCAGCTGACCATCCACATAGAGCAGGCTCACCGCCAAACCGTCGAGCTTGGGCTCGCAGCAGAAGGTGAAACGCACGTCACGCTTGAGGCGATCGCTCATCCGCTGTTCGAACGCCTGCAACTCTTCGCTGCTAAAGACGTTATCCAGACTGAGCATGGGGATCTCGTGACGCACCTGACTGAACGCCGTCAGCGGCTGACCGCCGACCCGCACGCTGGGTGACGCCGGTGTTTTCAGCTCGGGATGCTCGGCCTCCAGCGCAATCAGTTCGCGCATCAGGCGATCGTATTCGGCATCCGGCACTGTGGGGTTATCCAGCACATAGTACTGGTGACCATATTCGGTAAGCAGTTCACACAATTGACGGTGGCGGGAGAGGGTGTCGCTCATGAAAAAGTCTCGAAGTGTGATTGAACATCCGGCCGGGATAGAAACAAAAATGCGGTACCAGGGTACCGCACTTTTTCTTCACTCGACCCGCATGGCGTATTAGTCGCGACTGGCCTCGTAGGCAGCCAGCTCGTGACGGTAACGGGCAATGGTCTCGTCGCTCAGCGGGCTGCGATCCATATCTGTCAGCATGGCATCGAGATCGCTGGCCAGCTGATCGGCGGCCTGCAGCATGTCCTCGAAGGCAAATGCGGCATTGCTGCGCAGCGGCAGTTGCATGAACAAGGAGACACCCGGCGTGGTGAACTGTTCCATCCGGTACGGGTTGAAGGTACCCGGCTTGACCATGTTGATCATGGAGAAGAGCACTTCACCCTTGCCGTTGGGATCTTCGTGGCGGTGGAAAATATCCATCTCGCCAAACTTGAAGCCCAGCGCCATCAGGGATGAGAGCAGGGTCGCACCTTGCAAGTCGTGACCCGGACGGCCCATCAGGTTGATGACATAGACATCCTGCCAGATCTTCTCGACCGGTTGGGGCGCCATGCGCGGCTCTTCCACCACAGGTGCAGGTGCCACATAGGCCGGCTCTTCATACACAGGCTCGGGAGCCACATGACGGGGCTGCGGCTGATATTCCGGCTCGGGAGCACGCACCGGTTCGGCACGAACGGTGTCAGCGGTACGGACTGTCTCTGCACGGGCACCAAAAGTCGGGGCGGTCGCGTAAGCGGGCTCGACCAGCGGCTCGTCATCCAGCGACTGCATCATGGGCTCGCGCTGGGGACGGGAACGGTAGACCGGGGTACGACGATTGACCTGAGCAGGTTTGCGCACCGGCGCGGCGGGCGCCTCGTCGATCTCCTCGGGCAGCGGTTCGTCGAACGCTTCCTCTTCTTCATAGACAGGAGGCGGCGTAACCGGGCGGGCAGCAGGCTTGCGCACTACGGGCGGCGGCAGATCGTCCTCGTCATCTTCATCATCAAAGGCGGGGACGGCAGGGCGACGACCGAGTTCCGGCTGGCGGCTCTCTTCACTGCGCAGCTTGGGCTCGGCACGACGGCCACCACTGACCACGCGTACCTGGCCGATGCCATCGCTGTCGAAGGCGTCGTTATCACGATCCCGCGACTTGGAGTCCATCCGTCCAATCGGTTTCTCTTTGATCGGTGCCTGACGATTCTTTTTGTTGCTCCACAACCCGTGAATGAGCAATGCCGCAATAGCAATACCGCCCAGGGCAACCAAGATGTAACGCAATTCCTGCATTAGCTGCTTCTCTTTCTAGTTTTGCTCAGCCAAAGCGACGGCTTCACCGATATCGACCGACACAATGCGAGAAACCCCGGGCTCTTGCATCGTGACGCCAACCAGCTGCTCAGCCATCTCCATGGAGACCTTATTATGACTGATGTAAACGAACTGTACTGTGCTCGACATCTCTTTGACAAGAGAACAGAAGCGACCGACGTTCACTTCATCGAGCGGTGCATCCACCTCATCCAGCAGACAAAAAGGTGCTGGGTTGAGTCTGAAGATGGCAAAAACCAGCGCAAGCGCGGTTAACGCCTTCTCCCCCCCGGAAAGCAGGGCAATGGTAGCATTCTTCTTACCCGGAGGTCTCGCCATGATGCTCACTCCGGCCTCCAAAAGATCATCGGAGGTAAGCTCAAGCCAGGCACTGCCCCCACCGAACACTTTTGGAAACAGGGATTTTAAATCTTCGTTGACCTTATCGAAAGTGTCCCGGAACCGTATTTGTGTCTCTTTATCAATTCTTTTAATGGCTTGGCTCAAGGTTTCCAGCGCTTGCTCGAGATCCTGACACTGATTTTCAAGATAGGTTGCCCGGGTTTTCGCCTCTTCGTACTCCTCCAGCGCCGCCAGGTTGATGGCGCCGAGCGCCTCCACTTGCCCCTCCAGAGTCTGGATCTCCTGCCGCAGCTTGCTGCGATCAGCGGCGATCAGCACCGCCTGATCGAGATCTACCAGTCGAACCCCCAACTCTTCGAACTGCTCGTGCAGCCCTTGTCGACGGGTGAGGTTGCGTTCGCGCTCAAGGCGCAGGGTTGCCAGCTTCTCTTGCAACGTCACCAGCTGCTTGTGATCGGCACTTCTGGCCTGTTCCAGCTCACCGAGCTGGCGCTCCAGCTCCGCAAGCCGTTGATGGCAGGCGAGCTGCTGCGCCTCCAGATTGCGCTGCTCAGCCAGCAGGGGCGCCAGATCCGGCACTGCCTCGCTATCCGGCCCTTTCAGCCCAGCCAGCTCCAGTCCGAGCCTCGCCAGCTCCTCTTCACCCAGGGTAATGAGTTGGCGCAGATTGCCCAACTCCAGTTGCAGACGCTGGCAGGTCGCTTGTTGCTGTTCGCGCCGCGCACGGGCCTCGTCGACCGCCCGCTCGCAGCGGGTCAGCTGCTCCTGCGCGACCTGCAACCCTTGCGTCAGCGGCTCCCCCTGCTCCTGCAACTCGGCAAGGCGCGCCTCATCGAGTTCCAGTTGTTCACGGGCGCTGGCCAGTCGCTCTGCCTCTTCGGCCTGCTCCTGATCGAGCCGGACCAGCTCTTCGCCGAGCTGACCGAGCCGCTGCAACCGCTCCTGCCGCTGACCCTGCTGCAGGCTCCAGGCTTCGCGCAGTTGTTGCCATTTCTGCTCTTGCTCGCGCAAGGTTCGCTGCGACAACTCCTGCGCACTGGCAAGCTGGGCACGCCGGGCATCGGCAGCCACAAGTTGCTCGCTCAGCTGTGCCAGCCCTGCGGCAACCCTCTCCTGCTCGGTATGCAACCGCTCACGCTCACCGAGCAGCGCCATGGTGCCGAGCGCCGCGCCCTGCCCCAGATCTGCCCAGTTTGGCCCCAGCCAGTCGCCAGCAGGAGTCAGTACCGACTCACCGGCCGCAAGGCTTGGCTGGCGGGCCAATGCGACCTCCCGGCTCTCGACCAGCCAGATGGCATTGAGGAAGGCGGGAATATGCTCGCCGCCCAGTTGCGCCGCCAGCGTACCGGCAACCGCCGGTTGCGCCGGGCCAATCCAGAGCCCCTCTTGCGCCAGATTGCACTCGTCCGCCGGCGTTGCGGTGAGCCAGCGACCCAGCACCTTGTCGAGCGCCGGTGCCCACTCGGGGGCAACCTGCAACCGGTCGGCCAGGGTCGCCCCCTCCATCTGTTCGCCGAGGATCTGATCCAGAGTCGCCAGCCGCGCTTCCAGCTCCCGCTGCAGGCTCAACTGCTGGCCATGCTGCTGCTTGAGTAGTTCATGGGCGTCGACCGCCTGCGCCAGCTGCTCGGTCAGCTCGCTATTGGCCGCCCGCGTCAGCTCCAGCTCACCACTCAGGGCATCGAGGGCCGGTTGCAGGTCATCGGCCTCAGCGCCGAGGGGGCCTGCGCGTTCATCTTCCAGTTTGAGGCGTGCCAGCCGGGTCTTGGCTTGCAGCTCCTGCAAACCACCCAACCGGGTACGGGTCTGATTGAGCTGCCCCTGCACCCCGGCCAACTGTTGCTGCCACTGCTGCTGGCGCAAGCGGGCTTGTTCCAGCTGCTCGCTGGCGTGCTGGCGAGCCTCCTGCTGCTCGGTAAGCAACTGCTCACACTGCTCCAGCCGGGCGCTCTCCTGCTCAGCGCGCAATACCCCTTCGGTCAGTTGATCCTGCTGGCTGGCAAGCTGCGCCTTGCGGGTGGCAATCCGCTCGCCCAGCGCCTCTGCACGGACCTGCCAGTCGCGCCCCAGTTCACTCTGGTGCAGTTGCTGCTGTTCGAGACGGGCGATGGCCTGCCCGCCGAGAAAAATCTGTTGCTGACGGCTCGCCTGCTCGGCTTGCGCCTCTTGTCTGGCGACCGACAGGGTGACGTGGCGCCCCTCATCGGCGGTGCGCTTGGCATCGAGCGCCGCCAGCGCCTGCTCGGCCTGTGCCAGCTCTGTTTTAGCCTCACCAAGACGCGTCTCCAGCGCCCACAACTCGGAGCCAATCAGCTCGGCGCGAGCGGCGCGCGAACGACTCTTGAGCTGTTTGTAGCGCTCGGCCGTTTCGGCCTGGGCTTTGAGGTGGTCAAGGCGCGAACCCAGCTCGCCGCGAATATCGCCGAGGCGCTCCAGATTCTCCTGAGTGTGGCGAATGCGCTGCTCGGTCTCGCGGCGCCGCTCCTTGTAGCGGGAAACCCCGGCAGCCTCTTCCATAAAGAGCTTGAGATCGGCCGGACGCGACTCCACCAGTCGGCTGACAGTGCCCTGCTCAATGATGGCGTAGCTGCGGGGGCCAAGACCGGTGCCGAGGAAGAGGTCGGTCACATCCTTGCGGCGGCACTTCTGGCCGTTGATCTGATAGTGGTTGGAGCCATCGCGCAGCACTTCGCGGCGCACCGAGATCTCGGTAAAGCGGCCGAACTCGCCGGGCACCCGGTTATGGGGATTGTCGAACACCAGCTCCACCGAGGCGCGCCCGTGCGCACTGCGATTGATGGAGCCGTTGAAGATGACATCGGTCATGTTCTCACCGCGCAGATGGCGGGCGGAGCTCTCCCCCAGCACCCAGCGCACCGCGTCGATGACGTTGGATTTGCCACAACCGTTAGGGCCCACCACGGCGGTCATGTCTGCCGACAGTTCGATGCGGGTCGGCTCGACGAACGACTTGAAGCCGGCGAGTTTGATCAGTTTCAGACGCATGGCGACCTGTATCAGTGGCTAAATAAAGAGGATGCGGGCAGGTGACTTTACCAAATCCAGACCCGGCTTTGTGTGTAATATGCAGGCATCATCCCCATTCATGCCCGATTTTTGGTCGCCACGGCACGAAATAAGGAATAGTCGGCGACTTTACCAAATCAAAGGCTTGTTTGTAATATGCTGGCAGTTCTCCCATGCATAGATGGAGCTCACATGAGCCAATCACCCCATATGGTCAAAGATTCAATCAGCGGTGCAGACTACTTTCTGCGCGGATTTTCCCTCATTCGCCAACCGGGCATCCGCACCTTTGTGCTGATCCCCCTGCTGGTCAACTTCGTGCTGTTTGCCGGGGCCTTCTATGCCCTGCTGCTGCAACTGGACGGCCTGTTCGCCTGGCTCCACCAGCAGATCCCCGCCTGGCTCGACTGGCTGGACTACCTGCTCTGGCCCATCGCCCTCATCACCATACTGGTGGTCTTCTCCTTTATCTTCAGCTCGGTTGCCAACTGGGTAGCCGCCCCCTTCAACGGCCTGCTGGCGGAGAAGGTGGAGCAGATCCTCACCGGTCAGCCCGCCAATGACGGCGGCATGCTGGATATCGTCAAGGATGTGCCACGCACCTTCGGCCGCGAATGGACCAAGCTGAAGTATTACCTGCCCAAGGCCATCGGCTGCCTGATCCTGTTTCTGATCCCGGTGGTGGGCCAGACCCTGGCGCCGGTGCTCTGGTTCCTGTTCAGCGCCTGGATGATGGCGATCCAGTATGTGGATTATCCGTTCGACAACCACAAGATCGACTTCATCACCATGCGCGATGCCTTGAAGCAACGCCGTGGCAAGTGTCTGAGCTTCGGCGCTTTGGTGACCCTCTTCTCCGCCATTCCGGTGGTAAACCTCTTCGTGATGCCGGTCGCCATCTGTGGTGCCACCGCCATGTGGGTCGATCACTACCGGCAGGAGCAGTTGGGGCGCTAACCCTTGAACATTGATTAGAAAAGGCACCCGAAACGGTGCCTTTTTCGTATTTAGCATGAATTAAATTAATGCATGCATTCGATAGCTTGTCCCATATGACACGAGTTGGTAGGATTCTGGCCTTTCTCGTTCCCTGGGATATCTCATGTTACATGCACTCTTCTTGGTTGGCTTGGTGGCCGAAGGGATGACCGGCGCGCTGGCCGCGGGTCGGCGACGGATGGATCTGTTTGGTGTGGTGATCATCGCCTCGGCGACGGCCATCGGTGGTGGCACCATTCGCGATGTGCTGCTGGGCCACTATCCGCTGCTCTGGATTGAACATCCGGAATACGTGCTGCTGGTTGCCGCAGCCGCGATGGCGGGTGTGGTCTCCGCCCCCCTGATGCGCTACCTCGGCAAGCTGTTCATGGCCCTTGATGCGCTGGGACTGGTGGTCTTCTCTATCTTCGGTGCGGCCCGAGCGCTGGATATGGGCCACGGCGCCGGTATTGCCTGCATCATGGCGGTGGTGACCGGGGTCTTTGGCGGTGTGCTGCGGGATCTGCTCTGCCAGCGGATTCCGCTGGTGTTTCGTCGCGAGCTCTATGCCGCCATTTCGCTGATCACCGCAGCCCTCTACTGTCTGGCGCTGGATCAGGGCTTGCCGACCAACTGGGCGGCGTTCGGTTCCATCGGGATCGGCTTTGTGCTGCGGCTGCTGGCGGTACGCTTCAAGTGGGGTCTGCCCACCTTCAACTACCAGTACGCGACCCACTGAGTACGCCAGCTTCTGGCCAGTCGGGTTGGATTGCGAGCAACAAAAAAGCGCCCGAGCGGCGCTTTTTCATGGACGGTCTGCGACTCAGTTAATCCCTTCCGAGCTGAAGAAGGTCGCCTTGTCGGCGATAAAGCGGATCTTGATGTTCTTCCCTTCCCCGCCCCAGAGGCAGCTGGTAGTGCCCAAGGCATCGTCACAACGCTCCGCCTTGCCCAGAATGGTGCTGGCCTCGGCGTAACTCATCCCCATCTTCAACTGGTCGTAATTTTCACGGTTGAGCTTGCTGCAACCGGTCAACAACAGGGCGATCAGGCCGCCAATCACTATCTTTTTCATCGCTATCTCCTCTCTGGTGGGAAGAGCTTGGCAGCTTGCCATCCCCTTTACCAGCTGCGCACCGGGCCGGTATCGAGGTGAACGAAGTTGTCACGGGGATAGTAACCAACCCCACCCACCTTGAGCTGGAGCGCCGCCTTGCGCAGATGGGCCAGCTGTACGCCGGGGATCCGCACATCCACCGCCTGCCCCAGGGTGTGGTAACTGTGCTTGGCCACGCCGCGGCTCTTGTGACGCTTCTGGCGATTGGTGGCCGGGGCGCGATAGCCGGAGATCAGCTGAATTTCGCTGCGCCGACCCAGCTTGTGCTGCAACAGGAACAGCTGATCAAACAACTTCTTGTCGATGTTGAACACTTCATTGCGCCGGTAATCGCGGAAAATGTGGTTGAGCTCGGCCAACCCGTCGCTCAGATAGTGGCCATTTTCCCAATAGCTGGCGCGCACCCGCTCGCCGGTATTGAGATTGAAGAAACTGAGTTCACGCCCGGTGGTACTGCGGCTGGCCAGTGCAGGGAAGGAGATCAGCGAGCTGCCCAACAGGCAACCGGCTCCCAGCAACAGGCGACGTCGACTTATCTCTTGTTCCAGCATAAGGGGTTCGTCCATCGCAGATTCAAGCGAAAATAGTTGAATAAGATCACTGATTGAATGTGATACAGGCGCTTGAAACTACCCTCCGGCGGGGGGCCCTGTCAAACCGCAATCGCCCATAGAAAAGCCCGGCACAGGCCGGGCTTTTCACTCTGTGGCAAGGATCACAGCAGGCGGCTCTGGAAGCTGACCCGATCAAATCCGTAGATGTCGTTACGCAATTGCTGGCGACCATTTTCGTCGATCCAGCTGCTCCAGTAGACGGTAAAGACCGGGATCGGCGTGGTGAGCGGCAACCATTTGGTCTGGCTCTCCTTGAGGATATTGGCCACCTTGTCCGGCTGATAGCGGGAGTCCGCCAGCAACAGCTCGGCCAGATCGTCCGCATGTTCCACCCGGATGCAGCCCGAGCTGAAGGCGCGCGCCCCCTGCTCGAAGAGCGCCTTGCGCGGGGTGGAGTGCAGATAGATGGCGTCATTGTTGGGCAGGTAGAACTTGTAGCGCCCCAGGGCATTGTGATCACCCGGCTTTTGCCGCAGGCGATAGGGGAAACCGGCGGCCAGCGCCTGATGCCACCCCTCTTCGGTGAACTGGACCGGATTGCCCTCGCTGTCGATCACCTCGAACTGCTCACGACTCAGATAGGCGGGATCGCGACCCAGCTTGGGCAGGATGTCCTTGCTCAGGATCGAGCGCGGCACATGCCAGGAGGGGTTGAGCACGATGGAGCGAATTTCGCTGGCCAGAATGGGGGTGGCCCGCTGCTCCTTGCCGACGATGACCCGGCTGGTAAACACCTCGTTGCCGGACTCCACCACGCTCAGACGGTAGTCGGGAATATTGACCAGCACGTAGCGGCCACCGGCGAGCTGATCCACCAGATCACGACGCCACAGGTTGCGCAGCAGCAGGCTGGCGCGCACTTGCGGGCCGGTATTGAGCCAGGAGCGGGTCTGACGACCGATGATGCCGTCCGCGGTGAGACCGTGACGACGTTGAAACTGCTTGATGGCCTGCTCGGTATCACCATCGTAAATCTGATCACCATGGCTCGGGGCGCTGTCGCCCAGCTCGTTGAGCATGGCGCGGATTTGGCCGAGCTCGGCTGAGCTCTCTCCGGCACGCAGGGTCGGCATATCGAGGGTCGGCCACTTGCTGGCCATCGGCATCGCCAGCAGCTTGTGCACTTTGGCTCGCACCGCCTCGTATTCAGCCACCTGGGGGCGCAGGGATTTCACCTGGGTGAGCAGGTCATCATCGCTGGGCTGGGTCACTACAGGGCGGTTCAAATCGAGCTTGAGGGTCTTCATCTGCTCGCGAGAGACCAGATCCATCCCCCGCCAGGCGTGCTGGAAACGGCTCAGCTTGGTAAAAATGTCGTCATATATGGCACCACGCTTGTCTGCAGGGGTGGCCTGCAGACGCTTCCACAGCGTGAAAAAATCGGGATGCAGCTGGGCAAGCACAGCCTCTTGCAACTGCTGCTCCAGCTCGACACGGGCCTGTTCGGCCTGACTGCCCTGATACCAGTCGTGTCCGGTTTCACTGGCCGCCACCACAACTTGTGCTTCGGTCGCATGTACCGCGCCAGCGGGCAAACATCCCAGCCACACCAGATTGGCAAGGGCCAGCCAATACTTCATCCCCATGGGTACCTCAAAACGGTTTGTTCACTCTGTCAGGCCTGACAAGCAGACCCGATGCTCAGGCCGCTCATGATGCGTGAACGGCCAATACTTTGCTAGCGCCCGGGGGCATAACGCTGCCAGATAATGTCATACGCATCTGTCTCCTTGAACCGCGCCAACGCCTGATTAAATTGTTGCAAGAACTGCGGCGAAACGCTGCGTTTGCCCAACATAAAGAAGCTCGGCGATTCAGATACCACCATGGGGTGACTGGTGAACAGACCGCTCATCCCCTCCTTGTTAAGAGCGCTGGGGGTAGCCAGCATGTCACCAAGGAAACCGTCGATCCGCCCGCGGGCCAGCTTCTCAAAATTTTGCTGGTCGCTCACCGCACTCACCTGTTTGGCATAGCGAGCGAGCAGCGACATCACTTCATCACCATAGAAGTACTCTTTGGTGACACCGAGGGAGTAACCACTGGCCAGCCAGCTCGCCAGATCCTGCTCGGGATAGTGGCTGCCCTTGCGGATCCACAGCAAGGTCCGCCCCGGGTTGTAGGAGTCGGAAAACCAGGCATAACGAGCGCGCTCATCATTGATATTCGCCTCCATCGCCATGTCTATCTCGCCATGCTCCATCTCGTGCAGTATCCGCTTCCAGGGCAGCTCCACATAGTTGACCTTGCAGTGCATGGAAGTGAGCACAGCCGTCAGCACCTCTGCGGCATAACCGCGCACCTCTTGCGGTGAATCGGCTTCGTAATAATGGTAGGGGGGCCAGTTATCGTAACCGATCTGAATGGGCTCGGGACACAGGGCCCTGGCCAATGTCATTGGCGCCCATAATCCAAGCAACAGACAGCAAGAGAGCCACTTCATATATCATCCTTGACGAATAGGTGAGTCATCATAAATCGCTCCCTGCAAAATGGCGATAGAGGCCAGATGACTATCGCATCCGCTAGAAAATGACGCAGCAAAGCACGTCTATTTGCCAAATACCCCGCCGGAGCACCACTGGCAACCGGCGCCCCGCCAGACCTGTTTAACCGGGAAACAGCAACGTTTGGAACAGGGGTAAAAAGGGGTTAATATGTGACCAAATATTTTTTTGTGATCCACTATGCTTTTTTTGCAATTGGATTAGCATATGCGCGACATCGGCCTACCCATTCTGTCAGGCATAGAGAGTGATATGACGTACAAAAAGTTCGGTTTTTTGACTGCCATTCTGGCGTTAAGCGGTTTTTATCTTTACACCCTCTATCTGGCTGCTCACCCCAACGTGAGCCTGGCCTACAAACTCTATTATCTGGAAGGCAAGACCCGCTTCTGGGAACACAACTCCAGCATGACCTATCAGCCGGGTAACGAGCTCAATCTGACCAAGCCAAGCCGCTTCCTCTCCAGCGAAGGCTGGGCCAAGAAGCCGAGCGACGAAGGTACCCTGCTCAGCGGTCAGGGCGGTCTCTACTTTGTGCTGCCCAAGCAGGCGGCCAATCCGGATCAACTTACCGTACAGGCCCGCATCAATAGCCCGGAAGCCGGTGCCCTGTTGAAAGTGGCGCTGGGTCACGACTTCACCACCACGGTGAAACTGGCCAAAGCGGGCATCAACGAAATCCGCCTCAGTTTGCCCGGCGACTCGCTCACGGCAGATCCCAAGCGCCCCAATTTTCTGGCGCTCTCGGCACCTACTCCCATCAATGTGCAGTCGGTACGTTTGACCGTAGCCCAGTGATCCTTGCCCCGAATACCATTTTATAAAAACAACTATCCCAAATAAGGACGTTCTTATGTCGCATACAGATTTTCGACTCTCTCTGGTCGTTCCCGTTTACAACGAGGAAGAGAGCATCGATGCCTTCATCAACGCGATAGACAACGAACTGGCCCCGCTGAAAGACCAGCTTGAAATTGTATTCGTCAACGATGGCAGCCGTGACCGCACCCGTGAAGTGGTCGAACAGGCCATCGCCCGTGACCCGCGCGTGACCCTGGTCAACCTGGCACGCAACTTCGGTAAAGAAGCGGCCCTGACCGCCGGTCTGCATCAGGCCAAAGGGGATGCTATCGTGCCGATGGACGTGGATCTGCAAGACCCGCCCGCCCTGATCCTGGAGTTCGTCAAACTGTGGCAGACCGGTGACTATGACACCGTCTACGGCATCCGCGTCGATCGCAGCGCCGATACCCCGATGAAGCGCCTGACTGCCGGTGGCTTCTACCGCTTCTTCAACGCCCTCTCCACCAGCACCAAGCTGCCGGAAAACGCCGGTGACTTCCGCCTGATCGACCGTCGCGTGGTCGAGGCGATCAAGCTGCTGCCGGAACGCAACCGCTTCATGAAGGGTCTGTTTGCCTGGGCCGGTTTCCGTGCCGTTGGCGTCCCCTACGAGCGCCCGGCCCGTCACGCCGGTGAAACCAAATTCAACTACTGGAAACTGTGGAACTTCGCCCTCGACGGTCTGCTCAGCTTCTCCAGCTGGCCGCTGCGGGTCTGGAGCTATGTGGGGGTCAGCGTCTCGCTGGTTGCCTTCCTCTATATCCTGAAAATCATCACCCAGGTGATCTTCTTCGGCATCGACGTGCCCGGTTACGCCTCCCTGATGTCTGTAGTGCTGTTCCTCGGCGGTATCCAGCTGTTGTCGCTCGGCATCATCGGCGAGTACATCGGCCGCATGTTCGTGGAAGTGAAACAGCGCCCGGTCTACCTCATTGAAGGGGTCTATGGCCAGTATGCCAAGCAGGATGCGGCCAAACCGCAGAGCGCTGACAGCAACCCGCAAGAGCAGCAGGAGCAAGCGCCTCAATGATCTCCCGCGAGGAATTCTGGCGGCTGGTACGTTTCGGTTTTGTCGGCGGGGGGGCTACCCTCGTCGACCTTGGCACCTCCATCGCACTGTTTCATACCTGGCCCACCATCTCGGAGCACCTGGTTACCACGCTGGCTTTTGCCATCGCGTTCTGGTTCTCCTTCTTTGGTCACCGCTACATCACCTTCCAGAAGCAGGGAGCCGCCAGCAAGTTTCTGCTGGTCGCCCTCTTCTCGCTGGCGGTGCGTAACCTGATCCTGAGCGGCCTGCTGTTTGCGGGGCTCTCCGGTCTGCTGCCGGTGGTCATCGCCACCCTGACCGTTACCGTCCTCACTTACGTTCTCTCTCGCGTCTGGGTTTTTGCCTGATGAATGATATGACCAATACTGCCCCGCTAACCGGGGCTGCACTCCCCTATCGCCCGTCACTGCGCATCAGCGGTCGTGACTGGCTGATGATCATCGCCGCCTTCATGCTGAGCCGGGTGGCGCTGTATGGCATGGGTTACTTCGGTGTCCAGCTCTATGGCTCCCCCGACATCGGCCCGCTGCAGGCCTATTGTCAGTTCGACTGCGTCTGGTTCCAGCGCATCATCGAGAACGGCTACGATCTCTACCCGCGCTGGCTGAGCAAGGGCAATGCGGCCAACTGGGCCTTTATGCCGCTCTATCCGATGGTCTCCGGTGCCATCTCCAACCTGTTCAATGTCGAGAGCCTGATCGGCCTCATCATTGTTACCAACCTCTCCTTCTTCGCCAGTTTACCGCTGATGCTGCTGGTGTTGCGTCAGCTCAAGCTGGGTGACGATACCGCCCGCTTCGGCGTCTGGCTGCTCGCCTTCTCCCCCTTCTCCGCCTACTTCGTCTCCGGTTATACCGAGTCGACCTTTATGGCGCTGATGCTGGGGATGTTCCTGTTCGCCTATCGGGAGCAGTGGCTGATGGTGGCCGTGCTGGGGGTCGGTATCTCCGCCACCCGCAACCTGGGGGTGATGATGGTCTTCCCGGTGCTGATCCTGGCGCTGCAAGCTTACGGCTGGCGGGAATTTTTCCGCTTTACCGAGCGTGCTTTCAAGGTGGTGTTCACCCTCTGGATGATCCCGTTTGGCCTGTTTGCCTACATGGTCTACCTCTATCACCTGACCGGCGATGCCTTCGCCTTCAAACACATTCAGGTGGCCTGGGGTCGCTACATGGACAGCCCGCTGGACTGGTGGCTGAGCGGTTTCGAGCTGGGCGGTCGCAAGGCTTACCTCTCCATCATGGTGATCTTCGGCTGGTGCCTGAACGGCTACCTGTTCAGCCAGAAACGCTGGGCGGAAGCGACCCTGATGTTCATCTGCTGCACCATCCCGCTGATGACCGGCCTCAACGCCATGCCACGCTACATGTTCGGGCTCTACCCGACCCTGCTGGCCATCATTCTGCTGACCCATCGCTGGCCCGCCATCCGCCCGGCAGTACTCTGCATCAGCGGCATGGTTGCTTCCTTCATCGCGGTGGCCTTCGTCAACTTCAAGTTCTTCACCGTCTGATGTGACGACAATGCCTGACACCCCGAATGCCGGTCACCTGACCGGCATTTTTTTATGGCCACTATTTTTATCGACAGGGCGTCCCACCTCCTCTCCATCACACTTTCCTCGGCTTGAAAACGTAACCATTTGAACTGATGTCACAAATCGACGTTTTGCCGATCCAAGGCGCGCTTTGCTGCTCCTAGAATGGGCCCTTGTCCGAACTGCCCTGCTCAAGGAATGGCTTATGCGTCGTGCTCATCACTTATCCCCTCTCTGGCTCGCCCTGCTGGCCGCCCCTCTGTTCACCCAACAGGCGATGGCCGCCCCCGAGGTTCGCCTCTATGTGGATGGTCAACCGGTGGCGGCCCCGATCGCGCTGGACAAGGGCACGGTGGAGCTGACCCATCCCCTTGCCAAGGGGAGCCACCAGATCCGCATCAGCGACGCAGGCAACAGTTGCGGCACCAGCTTTGGCCCGAGCGAGAGCAAGCCACTCCCCTTCGGCACCGCCCAGCCCATGGACAAATGCAGCAAGGATCAGAGCTTTACCCTTCGGGTGATGCTGGCCGGGGAGTATCAGTTCACCTTCAACCCGGATACCCCCAGCCTCAAGGTGCTGCGGGCGACCAAGAAGAGCGAATTCAAACGCCAGCCACCAGAAGAGCCCTGCATCAGCTGGGATGGCGGCCCGGTCACTGTATCCCTGAAAGGGGTTTGGCCCGAGGGTACCCGACTGAGGGATGCCTACTCGAAACAGGAGGCGGTGGTCAAACAGGGCAAACTGACCCTGACCCCGAGCAAAGAGAGCGGCGGCCTGCTGCTGCTCGAGCCGGTCAAGGCAGCCAAGCCAGCACCATTCAGCTGGGATCAGGCGAGCGTCTATTTTCTGCTGACCGATCGCTTCCACAATGGTGACCCCGCCAACGACCACAGCTTCGGCCGCCAGAAGGATGGTCAAGACGAGGTGGCCACTTGGCACGGCGGCGACTTCAAGGGGCTGACCGAGAAGCTCGACTACATCAAGAGCCTCGGCATGAACGCCATCTGGATCACCCCCATGGTGGAGCAGGTTCACGGCTTTATCGGCGGTGGTGAGCAGGGCAACTTCCCCTTCTACGCCTACCACGGCTACTGGGCGCTCGACTTCACCAAGATTGACCCCAACTACGGCGATGAAGAGAGTCTGAAAACCCTGGTGGATGAGGCCCACAAGCGCGGCATGCGGATCATCCTAGACGTGGTGATGAACCACGCCGGTTACGCTACCCTCGCCGACTTGCAGGATTTGGGGCTCACAGAGCTGGCCCAGAACACAGCCAAGCTGCCGACCGTCTGGAACCAGTGGCGCCCGAGCGGCGGCCTCAACTGGCATGGCTACAACCAGTTCATCGACTATCAATCACCCGCGTGGAACAAGTGGTGGAGTGGTGACTGGGTGCGCGCCGGTCTGCCCGGCTACCCGCAGCCAGGCACCGACGATGTCACCGGCTCGGTGGCGGGGCTACCGGACTTTCTGACCGAATCGACCAAACCGGTAGGGCTGCCGCCGTTGCTGGCCGCGAAAAAGGATACCCTCGCCAAGGCGCTGCCCGACGCTACCGTGAGCGACTACCTGATCGCCTGGCACACCGACTGGGTGCGCCGCTTTGGCATCGACGGCTTCCGCGCCGACACCGTCAAGCATCTGGAGCCCGAGGTGTGGGCCAAGCTCAAGCAGGCGGGCACCGCTGCGCTCAAGGAGTGGAAGACTAACAACCCGGGCAAGGCCCTCGACGATCTGCCCTTCTACATGGTGGGCGAGGTATGGGATCACGGGGTCGCCAAGGATTTCTGGTATCAGAACGGTTTCGATTCCCTGATCAACTTCGACTATCAGCGTGAGTTCGCCCTGCCCCAGGCCCAGTGCATGGCCAGCGCCGAGCCCACCTATGCCAGCTACGCCAGCCGCATCAATCAGGATCCCGAGTTCAACGTGCTGAGCTACATCAGCTCCCACGACACCAAGCTGTTCTTTGGCGACTATCAGGATGTGCCGCTACAGCGCCGGGTCGCCAACAGCTTTATGCTGCTGCCAGGCGGCATCCAGCTCTACTACGGCGACGAGTCCGGCCGGGGGCTTGCCAAGGATGGCGGGGTGTTCGATCAGGCGCTGCGCTCGGACATGAACTGGCAGGATCTGGCTAGCGGAGACAAGGCTGAGCTGGTCAAGCACTGGCAGCAACTGGGCCAGTTCCGCGCCGCTCATCCGGCGATTGCGGCAGGCAGCCACCAGAAACTCTCGGATGCCCCCTACGCCTTCGTGCGGGAGAAGGGGGATGACAAGGTGGTGGTGGTCTTTGCCGGTCGGCAGAAGTAACTCTTGGGCCATATATACCAGCAACAGAGAGGGGAGCCACTGGCTCCCCTCTCTCGTTTATCTATCTGCCAAGGCTCACTGTGACTGGCGCGCCGCCACCGGCCACTGCAACCGCGCCTTGAGCAGGGTCTCCTGCCACAGAGGCCAAGAGAGCAGCGCCTGCTGATAGACTCCCGCCTGACCGGGCAACAGGATGCCGTAGCTGGCCAGCCGATACGCCATCACCGCATAGAACGCATCGACAATACCCGCCTCGCCAAAGTAGAAGGGGCCCCGCGTCTGCGACCAGATCTCCTGCAAACGGGCCAGCTCACCGACTGCCTCCACCGGGGGATCGATACGGGTTGGCGCCCCAAGAAAGAAGGGGAGCAGAGAACGGATCTGCCGAAATCCCGCGTGCAACTCGGCGCAGAGGCTGCGAGCCAGTGCCCGCTCGGCCAGCGAAACGGGATAGAGCTGGCGGTCGGGACAGAGCTCGTGAACATATTCGGCGATGGCCAGCGAGTCGTGAACCCGCACGCCATCGTGTTCGAGCCAGGGCACCAGACCGGCCGGTGCCAGCCGCTTGAGCCGGGCCAGCGACTTGGCATCCTCCAGATCGAACACCTGCTCCTGCCACGTCAACCCGCTCATGGCGAGCACCAGTGCCGCCCGCATAGCCCAGGTGGAGCCGGTGCCCACCGCCAATACCAAGGAACCCATCTGTTGCCTCCTGCATGAGTTGCCTGCGACCGGCCTGTCTGCCCTTGATGGCAAAACATCCGATGGTCGCTTCACATTTGCGCACCGGCGGGTTTGACCCTCTTGGTGAGCGATGCTAGTTTGATTTTTCAAAACAATCAGTTAGCAACAATGTGAGCCATTAACCGAAATATGGACAGCCAATTTACCATCGTCATCGCAGATGACCACCCCCTGTTTCGGGGCGCCCTCTACCAAGCGGTGCACATGGCCATCAACGACGCTCAATTGCTGGAAGCGGACTCCATCGACAGCCTGACCAACCTGCTCGGCGAGCACCCCGAAGTTGACCTGTTGCTGCTCGATCTCAAGATGCCCGGGGCCAATGGCTTCGAGGGGCTGGCCCACCTGCGCGGCCAGTATCCCGACCTTCCCATAGTGGTGGTCTCCGCCTCGGAAGATGCGGCCATCATCCAGCAGGTGCTGCGGCTCGGGGCGCTCGGCTTTATTCCCAAGTCGGTGCCGATGAAGGAGCTGGTCAACGCTCTCAATACGGTGATCGGGGGGGATAACTGGGTACCGGAAGGCATCTCGCTTCATCCCGAATCGGAAGACGGCCCCGATTTCGCCAGCAAGCTGGCCAGCCTCACCCCCCAGCAGTACAAGGTGCTGATCATGCTGCGCGATGGCAGCCTGAACAAACAGATCGCCTGGGAGCTCAACGTCTCCGAGGCCACCATCAAGGCCCATATCACCGCCATCTTCAGAAAACTGGGCGTCAAGAACCGCACTCAGGCGGTTATCGCCCTGCAACAGCTCGATATCAAGGAGAGCTGAAACCCGCGCGCAGTGACACGCCGGAGACGACATAGCCAGCCATGCTGGCTAATTGTTGCTCGACAATTAGCACGATCGTACTTTATGCTGCCAGCGCCAACGAGGAGAGAGTGATGAGCAAGGGGCGCCTGACCCGGGAAAACATTTTACAGACCGCCTTTGAGCAAGCGAGCCAGCAAGGGCTGGAGAGCCTGACCATCGGCTCGCTGGCCAGCGCCTGCGAGATGTCCAAAAGCGGCCTGTTTGCCCACTTTCAATCCCGAGACAATCTGCAGATAGCCGTGCTGGAGTACGCCGCCGAGGTGTTCCGGCTGCGGGTGATCCAGCCGGTACGTCAGCAGGAGCACCAAAGCCAGCACGACAAGCTGATCGCCCTGCTGCGGGCCTGGCAGGCGTGGAACCACTGCTTCGCCGGACGCTGCATGTTCCTCGATGCCTGGACCTCGGTGCAGGATGGCCATGAGCAAGAGAGCCCTGTGCAACAAGCCGCCCGGCAACTGGTGCGCTTCTGGCTCGACTATCTGGCCCGTCAGGTGGTGCAGGGTCAGGCCGCAGGCGAGTGGCGACAGGAGATGGATCCCTGGCGCGCCGTTTACCGCCTCTATGGCCTCTATCTGGCGGATCAGGTGTTCAACGATCTCGAACTGTGTCAGGATCCGGCCCGCCACTTCTGGCCCGAGGTGGACGCTCTGCTGAGCAGCTGGCGCTGATGTTTTGGCATCCGTTCAACACTAATTTTTAAAAACCAACAAAAAAGCACGACCGTTCGCACATAAAAACCACAGGATGACCATGAGCAGCAAGATCTACTTCAACACCCGCCGCTTCAGCCCGAGCAAATGGCTGCTGGGGATAGGCACCCGGTTGCACCACAGACTCGCCCCCACCCATGCCAAGCGTACCGCTAGCAAGTTGCTGCTCACCCCCCAGCGCAACCAGCGGGGTGGCCACGAACCTGCCGGTCTGGTGAAGCAGGCCGTCCATACCAGCGAAGGGGTATTGATGAGCTATCGGCTCGGTCAGGGGCCGCTGTGGCTGCTGATGCACGGCTGGTCCGGCAGCGCCAGCCAGTTCTATCCACTGATGAGCCATATCGCCGCGCAGGGTTTCACCGCCATTGCCTACGATCATCCGGCCCACGGCCAGAGCGGAGGCAACACTGGCCACCTGCCCCGCTTCGTACGCGCCTTCGACGAGCTGGCGACCAAGCTGGCCAGCGAAGCAGGCCCGCTGCACGGCGTCATCGCCCATAGCATGGGAGGCGCCGTCACTCTCTCCAGCCGTCAGCCGGGTATCGATACCCTGCCGCTGCTGTTGATTTCACCGGTGCTCGACTATGTGCCCCAGCTCTACGGCATGGTGGCGCGCTCCGGCTACTCCATCCGGTTGTTTGATGCGGTGGTCAAGGAGATTGAGCAAGAGTACCAGCACCCCTTGAGCACGGTCGATCCGCTGGGTCGCCTCGCCAGTCGCAGCGGCGCGGCGATGATAGTGCACGACGAGGAGGACAGATTTGCCCCGCACGGCGATTCCTTGCGGGCCAGTCAGGATGGTCATACCCGGCTGGTGAGCACCCGGGGTCTGGGCCACGGTCGCATCCTCGCCAGCGCCCCGGTATTCGCCGCCTTCGATCAGCTGGCTCGGCCGGAAAATCCTCACCGCGCCCTTTGACATGGGGCCATGAAAAAAACGGGCGAGCGCCCGTTTTTATATTTGATACAGCGCCTTATAGTTAACTTGTCAGTGGGAACATTCTTGTCAGAACACGATAAGGCGCCAGCATATGGCCAGACCCAATACAGCGTTGTTGCTCACCGGTGGCGGTGCTCGCGCCGCCTATCAGGTCGGCGCTCTCAAGGCGATTGCGGAGCTCTACCCGCGCAATCTCGGCATCCCTTTTCCCATCCTGTGTGGCACCTCGGCGGGGGCCATCAACGTCACCGCGCTCGCCTGCTACGCCTCCTGCTTCCATCTGGGGGTGCGCAAGCTGGAGTGGGTCTGGCGCCGCTTCGAGACCCACCACATCTTCGATTTTCACCCGGGGCGCCTGCTGTGGCGGCTGATGTACGAAGGGTCGGCGGGGCTGATCAATCCCCACACCAACCACGCCTTTCACCTCTTTGACAACGCGCCGCTGCACCGCCTGCTGGATCAGCTCATCGACTATCACCGCATCGATGACAACATCCTCTACGGCAGTCTAGAGGCGCTGGCCATCACGGCGTCGGATTACGATGACGGCCTCTCCACCACCTTCTTTCAGGGGCGGGCCGACCACCATCCTTGGGAGCGAGCCAGACGGCGCGGGGTACGCACCGTGCTTACATCTGAGCACCTGCTCGCCTCCTCGGCGTTGCCCTTCGTCTTTCCGGCCACCCGGATCGGCGAGAAGTTCTACGGCGACGGATCCATCCACCAGCTGAGCCCGCTCAGCCCCGCCATCCATCTGGGTGCGGAGCGGATCCTGTTGATCACCCTGGATCCGCCGGCGCACTCGGCGCCGACCCATCATCACGGCCATCTCACCAGCTCCAATATCGCCAGCCATCTGCTCGATACCGTCTTTACCGACACTCTCAACTCCGATCTGGAGCGGCTGTGGCGTATCAACCAGACTCTGGATCTTATCCCTGAGCGGGAGCGCAATCGCCTCAAGCTGAAACGGGTGGAGACCTGCGTGCTGAAACCGAGTCAGGATCTCGACACCATCGCACTGGCCTACCTGCGCAAACTGCCGCTAAAGTTGCGCCGCCTGTTGCGGGTGCTGGGCGTGAAGGGGGATGAGACCAGCAGTCTGGCCAGCTTTTTGATGTTCTATCCGGGTTATTGCCAGCAGCTGATCAAGCTGGGCTATCAGGACACCCTGAGGGAGCGGGAGAGAGTCGTCGCCTTCCTCGATATCGAAGGGCTACCAAAAGAGCGGGAGTAAAGGGGGCAACCGATGAGTGCAAGGTGACTCAGCGCCCCTCCAGCAAACGCTGCTCAGCCTGTTCCATCGCCACCACGGTACCAAACAAGATCAGCCGATCCCCAGCCGCCAGCACCAGCTCGGGTCTGGGCTCCAGACTCTGATCGCCGCGCTGCACCTCCTTGATCCGCACCTCATCAAGCGGCAGCTCGCGCACTTCATGGCCCACCGCCCACGCCTGATCGTGCAGCAACAGCGGATGGAGGCGTTCAAGCAGCTGATCTGCCTCCAGATTGCTGGCACTCTGATCCCCCCAGTAGAAGCCGTGCAGGAAGCGATACTGGCTGCTGCGCTCCAGCTCCATCCGGCGGATCACCCGACCGATGGGGATATCGCAGTTGAGCAGCAGGTGGGAGACCAGCATCAGGGCCCCCTCCTGGGATTCAGGGATCACCTCAAACGCCCCCGCCTGCTTGTACTGCTCCAGAAAACTGTCATCCCGGGTGCGCACCAGCACCTTGAGATCCCCCGCCAATTCGCGGATCAGTGCCAGCATCGCCTCCACCCGCTTGCGATCATCGAAGGTGATGATCACCAGCCGTGCCCGCAACAACCCGGCGGCCAGCAGAATATCGCGGCGGCTGGCATCGCCGAAGGCCACCTGCTCCCCCGCCAGCTTGGCCTCGCTCACCCGCTCCGGGTCAAGATCGAGGGCCAGAAAGGGGATCTCCTCGATCTTGAGAAAGCGGGCACAGGTCTGCCCGGCCCGGCCAAACCCGGCGATGATGACATGCTGGTTTTTGCTCAGGCCCGACTGGGCGACTTCGGAGCGGGTAAGCAGCGCCGGGTCGGTGAGGCTGCGGGCCAGCGAATGGGCCTGAGTCACCAGCCAGGGGGTCATGGCGATGGAGATGATGCCGATGCCGATCAGCAGGGAGACCAGTTGCTGATCCAGCAGGCCGTGGTGCAGTGCCAGTGCCAGCAACACGAAGCCGAACTCCCCCACCTGACTCAGCATGATGCCGGCGGCCATGCTGTCGCGCTTTCGCTCCCCCATCAGCCGCCCGGCCAGCAGCACCAGTAGGGATTTGCACAGCACCAGCAACACCACGCAGATCAGCACCTGCCACCAAGCCCGCGCCACCAGCTCCCACTCCATGGCCATGCCGATGGTGATAAAGAAGAGCCCCATCAGCACGTCGCGAAAGGGCTTGATGTCCACCTCCAGCTGATGACGGTAGTGGGACTCCCCCAGCATCATCCCCGCCAGAAATGCCCCCAGCGCCATCGACAACCCGAGCGAATGGGTCATGTAGGCAGCCAGCAGTGCCACCAGCAGGGCACTCAGCACGAACAACTCGTCGGAGCGGGCTCGCGCCACCTCGTGAAACAGCAGCGGCAGCAACCACTTGCCCACCGCCAGCAGAGTGAAGAGAGCAAACAGCCCCTTGAGGGTGGCCCAGGCGATCTCGGCGGCCAGGGCGCTCCCTTGTACTTCCGGCTGGGCGAGAATAGGGATCATCACCAGCAGGGGCACCACCGCCAGATCCTGAAACAGCAGCACGCTCACCCCCAGCTGGGCGCGGCGGGTATGGAGCTGCTTCTGCTCGCCGAGCTGCTTGATCACCACCGCCGTCGAGGAGAGTGCCAACGTTCCCGCCACCACCAGCGACTGGGCCAGACCCAGCCCCCACCACCAGCCGATGGCGAAAAAGAGCAGTGACGTGAGCAGCACCTGCAACATCCCGACCCCCAGCACCAACCGGCGCATCGCCAGCAATTTTGGCAGGGAGAACTCCAGCCCCAGCGAGAACATCAGAAAGACGATCCCCAGCTCGGCAATGGTCTGCATGATCGACTGACCGGTGATCACCGCCAGCCCGTGGGGGCCGAGCAAGACGCCGGCAATCAGGTAGGCAAGGATGACCGGCAAGCCGAGGCGCCGGAAAGTTGCCACCAGCAGAACAGCGGCGAACAGCAGGATCAACAGGTCGGTGTACAAATTTCCCTCTCCTTTTATCGACTTAAGCTTAGTCAGCCGATCTGGCGGGCAGGAAAGATATATTGGGCATGCCAATTGCAGGGAGGAGACAGTAGTCAGGTGTTACAGGTGGAAGACCATGGAAAATACGTCGTCACTTAATGGCTTTAGCCATGGCATCGAGCAGTGGGTTCGCCAGATGGAGCGGCTCACGCCGTTGCCCAGCGTTGAACGCAACCAGTTGCTCGAGCAGTTGTTGGGGCAGAGCGATCTCGGTGGTCTGCTGACAACTTTTGCCGATCGTGCGGCAAGAATTGTCAGGATCCACGGTCTCTACCTCGATTGTGGCCAGCCCCATGTGCTGATCCAGCACCCGCCGCTGGCCACCCTCAACCTGCACAACTATCCGTTCGAGCTGCGCGGTCAGCATGGCCAGCTGCTCGGCCAGCTCCACTACGAGCTGGAACATCCGCTGAGCGGCAGCCAGCAACGGGTACTGATGCAATACCATCAGCTGCTCTGCCTGCTGCTGCCCCTCTATCTGCGGCTGGAAAAACTGGATCAGCTGGTCCGGCTCGATCACCTGACCGGCCTTGGCAACCGCTCCTACTTTGACGAGGCTATCGGTCGCGCCATCGAGCAGCACAGCCGCGAGCCCCACGGTCTGGTGCTGGTGCTGCTGGATCTCGATCGCTTCAAGCAGATCAATGATACCTGGGGCCATCCGGTGGGGGATCTGGTGCTGAGCCGCTTCGCCCAGCTGCTCAAGGGGTGCATCCGCAGCACGGATCAAGCCTTCCGGCTCGGGGGAGATGAATTTGCCCTGCTGCTGCAACCGGCCGAACCCGAGGCGTGGCGCCCGGTCTGGCTGCGACTGCAGCACATGTTGATGACCAACAAGGAGCTCAGCACCTTCTCGGTCGGATGCAGCCTTGGCGCCGCCAGCTGGCAATCCGGGGTCGATGTGCCGAGCCTCTACGAGGCGGCCGACAGTCACCTCTACGCCCGCAAGAAAGCAGGCAAGGCCAGCCCTAACGAATAATCCCGAACTCTTCTTTGCTCCGGCACATGCGAGCCATGTGACCGGAGCTTCTTTTTTTGGGGCTAATCCTCCCTCACACCGAGGTCACCTCAGGCAAGATCCTGCTCGGGTAGAACCGGAACTGCACCGCCCCCCTGCCAGTGACAGACCAGCCCGGCCCCCTGTGCCATAAAACCGTCGCAGACAAAGAGCCCCACCACCGCCGCCACCTGTTCGCCATAGTAGAGGATGGGGATGCGCCCCCGCTGCCACGAAGGCACGCCATACTCCTGCAGCAGCTTCTTCATCCGCCGACTACCGCTTCGCCCCACCGGTTTGAGGGGGATCCCGGGCGCTACCTGAAAACGCACCGAGAGCGGCTCGTCCGTTCGGGGGGAGCGCAGCCGATCCTCGCCGTGCTCCGCCATGCGCACCACCAGCTCGCCCAACCCGTCCGGCAGGGTCAGCGGCTCACCCACGGTCAACGGCAATACCTGATGGCAAGGTTGCAGATCAGGGCTCACCAGATAGAGCCGCTCCTGAAAACGGCGGCAGCTCTGGCGCCCCCAGTTGAGCTGGGGATTGGCATCGCCGCGCGCCAGCGCTACCTCCTGCCAGAGCCGGGCAAGCTGCTCACGAGATGGCATATCCCCCCCCTGACGGCGGATCCAGTAGCGCAGCAGGTTGTTGCGCCGGGTAGGTGAGAGGGCGTGCAGCGGGCCGATATGGAGCGCCTCCCCCTCGCCCGCCAGCTGCCAGTCGCTCTCGGCAAGCTCCTCCAGCAGCGCTTCCTGCTCGGCGCACAGGGCCATGCTGCGCGCCGCGGTCTGGGCCATGGCGGGCCAGCGCGCCTTGAGCTGGGGGATAAGCGTCTGGCGCAAAAAGTTGCGGTCATAGCTCACATCCTGATTGCTCTCATCCTCCACCCAGCCAAAGGGGAGGCTCGCCGCCGCCTCGGCCAGCTCGGCGCGACTCATATCGAGCAGCGGCCGCAGCAACAGGCCGCCAGCAAAGGGCTGGTTTGGCAGGATCCCCGCCAGTCCACGCAGACCGGCGCCGCGCTTGAGGGCCAGCAGCAGGGTCTCCAGCTGATCGTCCTGATGGTGGGCGGTGAGCAGCCACTCCCCCTCCCGCATCCGGGCGGTCAGCCGCTGGTAACGGGCGGTGCGGGCCTGCGCCTCCAGACTTTCGCCATTGCCGCGGGCCAGAGTCACTCGCTCGACCAGCAGCTCCACCGCCAATTGCTGACACACGACTTCACAATGAGTGACCCACTCATCGGCATGGGAACTGAGGCCGTGGTGCACGTGCAGGGCGCGAACTGGCAGGCCGTGCTCGCGGGCATACTGCGCCGCCAGCACCAGCAGCAGGGTGGAGTCGAGGCCGCCACTGAAGGCCACCAGCAGACCGGTGGAACCTTCCGGCGCTGGCATAGTCAGACAAAAGCGAGAATAAAGATGAGAAATCATAGGCTTCCCCAAAACGGACCGGCCGATCTTAGCAGAGTCGGGCTTATCAAGCTGCAACCCTGCTGCTAGAGTGAGGCTCGCCCTCCCTCTCCACCAGGCTGGCCGCAAGGCGGTCGCACAACAGGTTGGAGCAAGGAAGATGGGCAGGGAAGCAAACAACCCGAATTGGAATCAAACAAGATGAACAATAAGAAAAGCTTACTGGCCGGCCTGATTGGACTGGCCCTGCTGGCTGGCTGCAGTCAGGCACCGCAAGAATCCCCCAAACACTCCGGGCTGGCGCTGGCCAATATGGACACCCAGGTCAAACCCGGCGATGACTTCTTCCGTTACGTCAATGGCAAGTGGCTCGCCACCGCCAAGATCCCCGACGATCGCCCCGCCGATGGCGCCTTCTACATGCTGCGGGACAAATCCCTCGCCGATGTGCGGGTGCTGGTCGAGGGGCTGGCCAAGCAGGAGGCCGCCACCGGCACGCCGACCCAGCAGATCCGCGATCTCTACGCCAGCTATCTGGATCAGGCAGGTCGTGACGCCAAGGGGCTCACCCCGCTGGCACCGGCGCTGGCCGACATCGATCGGATCGGTGATCAGGCCGCGCTGGCCCGTGCCTTTGCCCAGTCGGGCCGCATGGGCGGCGGCGCGCCGTTTGGCATCTGGATCGACGCCGATGCCAAGTCCCCCGACCGCTATGCAGTCTACCTCTATCAGGGGGGACTGGGGCTGCCGGATCGGGACTACTACCTCAAGCAGGATACCGAGAGTCAGGCCCTGCGCCAGAAGTACCAGCAGCATATCGCCGCCATGCTGAGCCGCCTCGGGGAATCTGACCCGAGCGGCAAGGCCAAACGGATTCTGGCCCTCGAAACCCGGCTCGCCACCATCCAGTGGGACAACGTCACCCTGCGGGATCGGGAGAAGAACTACAACAAGCGCCCCGCCAGTGAACTGGCACGGCTCGCCCCTCATCTCGACTGGCAGGCTTATCTCAATGCCGCGGGCATTGCTGGCCAGCCGGAGCTCATCATCGGCCAGCCGACCTATCTGAGCGCGCTGGATCAGGTGATGGCCCAGACCCCCATCGCTGACTGGCAGGCCTACCTCAAGTGGCAACTGCTGACCGACTACGCCCCCTATCTCGACAGCGAGACCGACCGCGCCAACTTCGCCTTCTACGGCACTACATTGAGCGGCACGCCCAAGCAGCGCGCCAGCTGGGAGCGGGCGCTCGGGGTGCTGAACGATCATCTGGGTGAAGCGGTCGGCCAGCTCTATGTGGCCCGCTACTTCCCGCCAGCGGCCAAGGAGCGGATGGAGCAGCTGGTGGAGAACCTGCGCACCGCCTACGGCCAGAGCATCAAGGAGCTCGACTGGATGTCGCCCGAGACCAAGACCCAGGCGCTCGAGAAGCTGGCCAAGTTCCGCCCCAAGATCGGCTACCCCGACCAGTGGAAGGATTACAGCGCCATCACCATCAAACCGGATGATCTGGTGGGCAACCTGCAACGCTCGCAAGCCTTTGAATACGCAGACAGTCTGACGCGCCTCGGCAAGCCGGTCGACCGGGACGAGTGGCACATGTCGCCGCAGACGGTGAATGCCTACTACAACCCGAGCAACAACGAGATCGTCTTCCCGGCGGCCATCTTGCAGCCCCCCTTCTTCGACATGACGGCGGATGATGCGGTCAACTACGGCGCCATCGGCGGGGTCATTGGCCACGAGATGGGCCACGGTTTTGATGATCAGGGGGCCAAATCCGACGGCGACGGCATGATGCGCGACTGGTGGACGCCGCAAGATCTCAAGGAGTTCCGCTTTCGCACCAGCCGGCTGGTGGCCCAGTACAACCGCTTCGAGCCCATCAACGGCCAGTTCGTCAACGGCCAGTTTACCCTGGGGGAGAACATCGGCGATCTGGGCGGTCTCACCATCGCTCACAAGGCCTACGAACTGTCGCTCGATGGCAAGGAGGCACCGGTGCTGGATGGCTTCACCGGCGAACAGCGCTTCTTCCTCGGCTGGGCTCAGGTGTGGAAGGGGATGTATCGCCCCGAGCTGATGCAGATGCTGCTGCGCTCCGACCCCCACTCGCCGCCCGAGTACCGGGTCAACGGCGTGGTGCCGAACATTCCCGCCTTCTACGAGGCATTCAACATCCAGCCGGGTGACAAACTCTATCTACCGCCCCAGAAGCGGGTGAAGATCTGGTAGCAACATCACGGCGGGCTCCCCGGGAGCCCGCACTCAAGAGACAGCAAGAGGTTGCAAGATGAACAGAGCATTGATGATGGCAGGGCTGCTGACCCTGCCGCTGGCGGCACAAGCACAAGCCGAAGAGGGATTTAGCAAGCAACTGACCCTCCCCTCCGGGCAGGTGATCAGGGTGGCGCAGGGGACCGGTGAGCCCGCCTCCATCGGCAGCTATGACGTGCGGCTCTATTCGGGCCAGAACGCCCAGTTTCCACTGGATGAGTTTCAGGATGGCAAGGTGATGGCTCGCAACGGCTTTATCCGGGAGCTGAAACTGGTCGATTTGAATGGCGACAAGCAGCCCGAGCTGGTGGTCATCATCGAGAGCGCCGGCAGCGGCAGCTATCAGGATGCCGATGCCTACACCGTCAGCCCGCAAGGGGAGCTGGAGATCTTCAATCAGGTCAAGGAGCTGGAGCCCAAAGAGGATGTGGTCAAGGCGCTCAAAAGCCCGCAGGACTAAGGAAGGTGCGAACAAGTCCCTGATATGAGATCATGTTTGTCATCTGGAGCCATGAAAAAGGGTTCATCATGAGTCATCAGCTCACCTTCGC
>NZ_JBFODM010000085.1:0-19379 GCF_040908325.1 Aeromonas sp. R4-1 | reverse complement strand
GACTGTTACCAGAATGCGTTGGCGGAGCGGGTGAACGGGATTTTGAAAGGAGAGTTATTGCTACAAAGCCCGCAGGATTTGGCGCAAGCGCGGGAAATGGTGCGTGAAGCGGTGGATATTTACAACGTGGAGCGGCCGCATCATGCGTTGAAATACAGAACCCCCGATGCGGTACATAGGGGGTTCTGAGTAGAGAAATGCTAGTTGAAAATGTGTAAACCTATTTCAGGACTAGACATCCACCATCAAATTTTATAATAATTTCCGGTTATCAATTTGACCTACTGTATCTCCCCCAAAAGCAGGTCAGTCTGCAAAAAATTACTGATTAAGCAGCTCTCTGGAGCTTGTGGCCATTCGCCAGCCTGTTCTGCTGTTTGCCAATCAGCCACTTCATGTTAATGATAATTCTCCTTGAGAATAAAGATTGAGGGGATCTTGTCGCCTTCCTATACTGGGTTCGTTCCTCACGGAACCCAGGTAAAGGGCAAACCGGCAGTGATGCCGGGGCGCAATGCTTCCGGTCTCGATCGTGGATCCAGATAGCGGGGTTTCCCTGGGTGAGGGGTGGTTTTTGTGGCAGGTCCATTGCCAGTTGTCTGCGCCCATCATGCAGGTTGCGATTGTTCTTTGCCTTGGTGACCAATGCCAAGACAAAACAAGGAAGATAACAATATGCAACAGCTCTTCAGACCCAGCAGGCTTGCCATGCTGGTCGCCCTTGCGGCTGCGCCCGCCTGGGCCCAGGCCGCTTATCCCGCCTATAAATCCGGTACTGCCTACAAGGCTGGCGATATCGTCAGCAACGTCGGTGCCCTCTACGAGTGCAAAGAATTCCCCTATTCAGGCTGGTGCGGGGCATCCCCCTATCACTATGAGCCGGGGGTAGGTGTGGTCTGGGCAGATGCCTGGAAGCCCTATGGTGGCGAGGTGCCTCCTCCTGCACTCGGCGTAGCCGTCAGCTCGCCAGCTGCTGGCGCCAGCTTCAACGAAGGTACCAGTGTGGCGCTGGCGGTGACCTTGAGCGGCCCGGTGACGGCGCTGGCCAAGGTGGAATACCTTGTCGACGGCAAGCTGGTTGCCACGGCGAGCGCCTCGCCCTGGAGTGCCAGCTGGAGCGCCGCCGGAGTGGGGGCCCATACCCTCAAAGCTCGCGCGCTGGATAAAGATGGCAAGGTACTGAGCGAAGCGGATTCCAGCTTCAACGTCACCGCCGTGGTGGCGCCAGAGGCGCCCAAGGTGAGCATTAGCAGCCCGGCCAGCGGTGCCAAGGTGACGCTGGGTCGCAGCGTGGCGGTGAGTGGCAACGTCACCGATGCCAACAACGATGTGGCCAAAGTCGAGCTGTTTGTTGATGGCAAGAAGGTAGGGGAAGACAATGCCGCCCCCTGGCAGGTTAACTGGACACCGGATGCCAAAGGCAGTGCCGCCCTCAAGCTGGTGGCCACTGACAAGAGCAATCTGAGCGGCGAGTCGGCGGCGGTGACCGTCAATGTCGAGGAGGCCGCGCTGCCGCCCACCGGTGGCAACCTCTCTTGTGACATTCGCCAGATCTATCGCCCGGATGGCTACGAGTGCATGGGGGATGACCATGCCCGCCGGGTCATCGGCTACTTCACCTCCTGGCGCACCGGCAAGAACGGCCTGCCCGCCTATCTGGTGAGCGATATTCCATGGAACAAGATCACCCACATCAACTACGCCTTCGCGGCGGTGGATGAGCAGAGCCACACTATCAAGGTGGACGATGCAGCCACCAAGATGACCTGGGATGGCGTGCCGGGTGCCGAGATGGATCCTGAATTTGCCTACAAGGGCCACTTCAACCTGCTGTCGAAGTACAAGAAGCAGTATCCGGACGTGAAGACCCTCATCTCGGTCGGCGGCTGGGCCGATACCCGCGGCTTCTACACCGCCACTACCAAGGGTGACTGCTCGGTCAATACTGCCGGTATCAACACCCTGGCTGACTCGGCGGTGAGCTTTATCCGCCAGTACGGTTTTGATGGGGTCGATATCGACTACGAATACCCCACCTCGATGAAGGATGCGGGCAATCCCAACGACTTCCCGCTCTCCAACCAGTGCCGGGCCAAGCTGTTTGCCAATTACGAGGTGCTGATGAAGACCTTGCGGGCGCGGCTCGACAACGCCGGTAACGAAGATGGCCGCAAGTATATGCTGACCATCGCCTCACCGGCTTCTGCCTATCTGCTGCGCGGGATGGAGAACTTCCAGGTCACCCAGTACCTCGATTACGTCAACCTGATGACCTATGACTTCCACGGTGCCTGGAACCACTTTGTCGGTCACAACGCTGCCCTGTTCGACAACAATGCCGACCCCGAGCTCTCCCATTGGGGCGTCTATACCCAGACCCAGTTTGGCGGTATCGGTTACCTCAACGCGGCCTGGTCTGCCCACTACTTCCGCGGTGCGCTGGCGGCTGGCAAGATCAACGTTGGCGTGCCCTATTACACCCGCGGTTGGCAGGGGGTGAGCGGTGGCAGTCATGGGCTGGGTGGCAAGGCAGCCCTGCCGAGCCAGAACGAGTGCCAGCCGGGCACCGGTGGTAGCACCATTCCGTGCGGCAACGGGGCGGTCGGCATCGACAACATCTGGCATGATCTCGACAAGAACGGCAAAGAGATCGGCGGTGGCGCCGTACCCATGTGGCATGCCAAGAACCTGGAGAATGCGGCCAGCCTCGGCATCACCACATTGCCAAGTTATGGCACTGCCTGGGGTCTGGATCCCAACAATCCGGCTCACGTGATGCAGGGCAAGTATGTGCGTTACTACGATGACAAGGCCCACGCGCCCTGGCTGTGGAACGAAGAGAAGAAGGTGTTCCTCTCAACCGAAGATGAAGAGTCCATGGGCCACAAGCTCGACTACATCATCAAGCGCGGTCTGGGTGGCGTGATGTTCTGGGAGATGGCGGGTGACTACGCCTTCGATCCGGCCAAGAACGAGTACGGCATGGGCAGTACCCTGACCACCCTGGCTTATGAGAAGTTTGCCAAGGCAACTCCGTACAACACCAAGCAAAACGATCTGGCCGCGCCGAGCGCCCAGCTCGACATCCAGGTCAGCCTCTCCGGCTTCAAGGAAGGGGACTCCAACTATCCGATCAACCCGAAACTCAAGCTGGTCAACAAGTCGACCCAGACCATTCCGGGCGGCGCGCGCATCGAGTTTCTGGTGCCCACCTCTACCTCTGACACCATCACGGATCAGAGTGGCATGGGCCTGAAAGTGGTGGAGAGCGGTGGCAACGACAACTCGGAAGGCATTGCCAACGAGAAGGACTTCCACAAGGTCGCCATGAACCTGCCGGGCTGGCAGACTCTGGCACCGGGGGCCGAGATTGAAGTCGCCATGACCTACTACCTGCCCGCTGCTGGCGTGCCAAGCGGCATGCGCATCATCAGCGGCAGCCAGACCATTGGTCTCAAGGCCGAGTTCCCGACCCTGCCGGAGGCCGTGCTGGGCTCGGGTGGCGGTGAGAATCCGGGCACCAGCTGCAGCAGCCAGAACGTCAATCCGGCGGCCTACAAGGCCTATCCGAGCTGGCCGCAGGGGGATCATGCCAATGGCGGCGATCGCATTACCCATAACAAGGTAGTGTGGCAAGCAAACTGGTGGACCAGCAGCGAGCCCAAGGCAACCGATGGTAGCTGGAAGTCTGTCTGTAGCTATTGATTTTAAAATCAATGAGATAAGTGAGGCTTCGGCCTCACTTTTTTTGTCTGGTTGGTCGCTCTGGTTGAAAATGCGCCTGCCTTTCCTGGCGGGCAGCCTCTATAATAGAGTCGATTAATAATCAGATGGATATCAGCGTATGGCGAGTATATTGGATTCCGTTGATCAACGAACTCAACTGGTGGGTGAAAACCGCCTCGAGTTGTTGATGTTTCGTCTCGGCACCCGTCAGATGTTCGCCATCAACGTCTTCAAGGTACGGGAAGTGGTCAAGTTGCCCCATCTGAGCAAGATGCCGGGCTCCCATCACAATATCAGCGGGGTGGCCAATATCCGCGGTACCTCGATCCCGGTGATCAACCTGCGCAGCGCCATCGGCATGCGTCCCATGCCCATCGACAGTGAATCCAACCTCATCATTACCGAGTACAACCGTACCATTCAGGGCTTTCTGGTGGGGCAGGTGGCCAATATCGTCAACATGACCTGGAAGGATATCCTGCCGCCGCCGCGCTCCGCCGGGCGCGCCAACTACCTCACTGCCATCACCCGCATTCCCGAAGATGGAGTGGAGCAGATCGTCGAGATCATCGATGTGGAGAAGGTGCTGGCGGAGATCATCACCTATGACATCCGTATCTCCGAAGAGGTGCTGGATCGGGAGATCCTGCCCGAGATGCATGGACGCAAAGTGCTGATCGTCGATGACTCCAGCACCGCCCGCAATCTGGTGCGCGAGACCCTGGGCCAGCTTGGGCTTGAGGTGATCGAGTGTCAGGATGGTTTGCAGGCGCTGACCCTGCTCAAGGGGTGGTGCGATGCTGGCAAGAAGGTGACCGACGAGATCCTGCTGATGATCACCGATGCCGAAATGCCGGAGATGGACGGCTACCGCCTGACCCACGAGGTACGCAGCGATCCGCGTATGTCCGATCTCTTTATCACCCTCAACACCTCCCTGAGCGGCAACTTCAACGAAGCCATGGTCAAGAAGGTGGGGTGCGACCGCTTTATCTCCAAATTCCAGCCCGACTTGCTGGTCGGCGTGGCCCAGGAGCGGCTGCGCCAGGTGCTGGAAAGCTGAGACGCTGCATGCCGGTTATGCTAAATCAGTAACAAAACATCCCGCTTCGGCGGGATGTTTTGTTACTGGGTATTGGCGATGGATTGGTTGAATCAAGGTGCCACGCAGAGATCGTCGACCATTCAAAACATCCGATTTTGGCGGGATATTTTGTTATGGGATATTGGTGATAGACGGCGGGCTTATTGGCTGAGCAGCGGCTCCATAAAGCGGGCGACTTTATCGCGGATTTGGGGCTGGGCCGCCGGGGCGGGATGAATACCATCGTTCATCATAAGTTCAGGGCGCAGCGCAATATCATCCATAAAGAAAGGCAGCAGGGGCAGATCGTTAGCCTGGGCCAACTCGGGAAAGATCTGTTCGAACTGGCGCAGATAGCGGGCACCGTAGTTGCGGGGCAGCTGGATTTGGGTCAACACCACACGGGTCTGCTGCTCCTTGGCGAGCGCGATCATGCTGGCCAGATTTTGGCGGGTAATGGTCGGTGCGAAGCCGCGCAGGCCATCGTTGCCCCCCAGTTCGATCAGCAGCCAGTCCGGCTTGTGCTCCTTCAGCAGAGCGGGCAGACGGGCCAGCGCCCCCTGGGTCGTTTCACCGCTGATGCTGGCATTGAGCAGAGTGTTTTTGCCCCCCTCCTCCTGCCATTTCTGGTTGAGCAGGGCAGGCCAGCTCTGCTCAACCTGCATTTGATAGCCGGCGCTCAGGCTGTCTCCCAGCACCAGCAGGGTCTGGGCCTGAGCCGACGAGAGCAGGCTGCCGAGGCCAACGAACAAGACAAACAGAATACGCACCATCAATTCAACTCCCGCTATGGATTGTCATCAAGGGATTGGAACAAAGGATACAGAGCATGAGTTCAACCCCCATTATTGTCGTCAAGGGCCTCGGCAAATCGGTTCGCCTCGGCCAGGAAAGCCTCACCATCCTTGAAGGGATCGATCTGCAAGTCAATAGTGGCGAGACGGTGGCGCTGGTCGGTGCCTCCGGCTCCGGCAAGTCCACCCTGCTGGGATTGTTGGCCGGGCTCGATATGCCGAGTCAGGGAGACATCGAAATCCTCGGCAAATCTCTCGCTGAGCTGGATGAAGAGGGGCGGGCCCGGTTGCGCGCCGAGCAGATCGGTTTTGTGTTCCAGTCGTTCCTGCTGCTCCCGACCATGACGGCGCTGGAGAATGTGATGCTGCCCGCCGAGCTGCGCGGCGAGCGTGATTGCGAACCAAGAGCTCGCGAGCTGCTGGCCGCAGTCGGGCTTGGCGAGCGGTTGCACCATCTGCCGCCACGGCTCTCCGGCGGTGAGCAGCAGCGGGTGGCCATCGCCCGTGCCTTTATGACCCGCCCCAGTCTGCTGCTGGCGGACGAGCCGACCGGCAACCTCGACAGCAAGACCGGCGAGAAGGTGATCGAGCTGCTGTTTGAACTCAATCGCAAGCACGGCACCACGCTAGTGGTGGTAACCCATGACCATCAGCTGGCCGAGCGCTGCCAGCGGCAAGTGGTCATGACGGCGGGCAGACTGGATCGCGAGGTGGCCCATGATGTGGTGTAACGGGGTGAGCTGCGGGGCAGGCGGGAGATGCAAGGGATGATGCAGTGGCGATTGGGATGGCGACTGCTGCGCCGGGAAGGTTTTAGCGGCGAGCTGCGTTGGTTTGTGCTGGCGCTAGCGCTTAGCGTGGCGTGCGTCTTGAGTGTGGCGCTGGTAGCGGATCGGCTCGATGCCGGACTCAAGGCGTCGGGCCGCGACTTTATCGGAGCGGATCGGGTGCTGCGCACCGCCGCCGCTCTGCCGGATGGCTGGCTAGCCCGGGCTAAACAGGATGGCTTGGCGGTGCAGACCACCGTCAGTTTCAACAGCATGCTGTTTCACGGTGATGCGCTGCAGCTTGCCTCCATTCGGGCCGTGCCCGATGGTTTTCCCTTCTACGGCAAGCTCACTCTGGAACCTGCCCGCGCCCCGGCTCCCGGCGAGATCTGGCTCTCCGCCCGGGTGATGCAGCTGCTTAAGGCCAAAACGGGGGATGAGCTGGAGGTAGGCAATACGGTGCTCAAGGTGGCAGGCCTGCTTGGCGAGGAGCCGGATCAGGGCTTCAGCCCCTTCCTGCTGGCGCCGCGGGCGCTGATCCACACTGCCGATATCGAGGCGACCGGCGCCCTGCTCCCCGGCAGCCGCCAGCAGTGGCGCTATCTGTTCAAGGGGCCGCGGGAATCGCTGGCCCGTTACGAGCAATGGTTGTTGTCACAACTACAGGCCGGACAGAAGTGGATCAAACCGGATGACAGCGAATCCCAAGTGGGTCGCTCGCTGGCCAATGCCGAGCGTTTCTTCCGGCTTGCCTCGCTAAGCGGGGTGTTGCTGGGGGCGTTGGCGATGGGGATTGCGGTGCGCCACTTTGCCGAGCGCCAGACCAATATGGTGGCGCTGCTCAAAACCCTGGGGGCATCACGTCGCTCGCTCTGGCAACTGATGGGAACCCTGCTGCTGTCGTTGACGCTGATCGGCGCGTTGTTGGGTCTGGTGGCGGGCACTGCCATGCAGTGGATCACCTTGCAACTGCTGGGGGACCTGCTGCCGCCGGATCTGCCTCCCCCCTCCTGGCGCCCCTTTGCGCTGGGGGTGGCGGTGGCGCTCTTTATCACCCTGCTGCTCGCTTTTGTGCCCTTCTTGCGGCTGCTGAAGGTGCCGCCGCTGCGGGTATTGCGCCGGGAGCTGGAGGCGGGTATTCCCCCCTGGCTGGCCCTGCCGGTCGGCCTGTTCGGGCTGTTTGCGCTGGTCTGGGGCTTTACCGCCGATGTGCGGCTGGCGCTGGGTCTGGTGGGGGGCATGGGCTTGCTGATGGGGCTGTTGGCCCTGCTGGCGGCGCTGATGTTGCGGTTGGGGGCAAGAGTGAGCGGACCTCATGCCTTGCGGCTGGCGCTGGCCCATCTGTCGCGCGAGCGCAGCAGCGGCCTGTTTCAGCTGGCGGGCTTTGCACTGGCGCTGATGCTATTTGGCTTGCTCTGGGCGGCAAGGGTCGATCTGCTGGATGAGTTTTCGGCCCGTCTTCCCGTCGATGCGCCCAACCGTTTTCTGGTCAATGTGGCCGAGAACGAGCGGGAGGGGATCCTGAGCGAGCTGGCGGCAGCCGGGGCCAACACTTCCGACTTCTACCCCATGGTGCGCGGCAGGCTGACCCATATCGCCGGTGAGGCGGTGGGCGAGGGGGCCAGTAGTGGCCGCGAGGGGGTCGATCGGGAGCTCAACTTCACTACCACGGCAACCCTGCCAATCGACAACAAGCTGGTGGCAGGGAAGTGGCTTGCCGGGCCCGGCGAGGTGTCGGTGGATAGCGAGTTGGCCAAGCGACTCGATATCAAGCTGGGGGACATGCTCGCCTTTACCATCGAGGGACGCAGCTTCGGCGCCAGGGTCACCAGTTTGCGCAGCATCAAGTGGGACAACATGCGCCCCAACTTCTACATGATCTTCTCCGAGGATCTGCTGGCACCCTTCTCCCGAACCTGGCTTGGTAGCTACCGGCTGCCCGAGGCGGGGCGCACTGCCGAGGTGGAGTTGATCCGCCGTCACCCCACGGTGAGTCTTATCGATGTGGATGACCTGATTGCGCGGCTCACTCAGGTATCGGAGCAGGTGAGCCGGGCGCTGGCCCTGATGCTGGGGCTGGTGACAGTGGCGGCGCTGCTGGTGCTGCTGACCCAGACCCAGGCCAGCATGGCCCAGCGTCGGCGAGAACTGCTGCTGATGCGCACCCTGGGTGCCAGCAGCGAACTGCTGAAAAAGATGCTGCGTTGGGAGCTGGTGGCCAGTGGTGCGCTGGCGGGGCTCTGTGCCGCCATGGTGGTGGAGCTCTGCTCTTTTGGCCTGCAGTGGTGGTGGTTCGAGGGGCTGTGGCAGTTCCACTGGGCCATCTGGCTCGGCCTGCCGACGCTGGGGGCGCTGCTGGTGACGCTGGCGGGGCAGGGAATGCAACGTCAGCTGCTGGCTGGCACCCTGAGCGATCGGTTGCGGGGTCTGGGGCAGGGCTTGTTGTAATCCCGCCAGCGCGAGCCGATGCACACAAGGTGCAATCGAGCATCCACAATAAACAAGCAGCCCGGCCATTGGCCGGGCTGCTTGTTATGGGAGGTGCCGACGAGCGGACGCCGCGAGCGGGTGTGAGTTAGCGGGACTCACGCAGAAGATTGGTGAGGGCGTTCGGCAGCTCGGGATAGCTGAAGTGAAAACCGGCCTGTTGCAGTCGTGCTGGTATCACCTTTTGTCCGGTCAGCAGCAGATCTGCCGCCTCCCCCATCACCAGTTGCAACAGCGGCGCCGGGACGAAGAAGAGGTGTGGACGGTGCAGCGTGGTGGCAAGGGTTTGGCTGAACTCCCGGTTGCTGACCGGATGGGGCGCAGTGCCGTTGAAGATGCCGCTGCACTCTTCGTGATCCAGCAAGAACAGCATGGCGCGCACCAGATCCTGCACATGGATCCAGCTCATCATCTGGCTGCCCGATCCCATGGGGCCGCCGAGTCCGAGTCGGTAGGGGGGGAGCATTTTGGGCAGGGCGCCGCCATCCATGCCAAGCACCAGCCCGATCCGCACGATACAGACCCGGGTTTGGCGACTCTGGGCCTCCTGCGCCAGGGTTTCCCACTGCTGGCAGAGCTGGTGGGTAAACTCGTCGTTGGGAGAGCGGCACTGCTCATCGAGGGTTTCGGTGCCCTGTCTGCCATACCAGCCGATGGCGGAGGCGTTGATCAGCACCTTAGGCGGCGTGCTGGATAGCTTGATGAGATCCACCAGCTGCTCGGTCAACAGCCAGCGGCTATCGCAGAGCTGCTGTTTGCGCGACTCGCTCCAGCGTCCGGCGGCGATGGGTTCACCGGCCAGATTGATCACCGCGTCCACTTCATTGAGGTCATCGAGCCGGTCGAGGTTATCCAATACCTTGATATCGTGACCGAGCAGGGAGTAAGCGCGGCTCCCCTGCCTGCTCAATACCACGACCTCGTGATTGACCTTGAGATGGGCAACCAGCTTGCGGCCGATAAAGCCGGTCCCTCCGGTAATAAGAATCTTCATCGCTGCATGCTCCTGCTGCCGTTTGCTCAACTTTAATGGTGTGGCTTCCCTTCAACAAGTGAGACGTGCTTCGGGAGTTTTCTGTTTGACGTTTGTTAACTCTATCCTCTTCTTACGACATATTGTTGAACAATAGTTTGAATTGATTGATTTTTGTTGGGTGGACATTTGTTGATCAATCGCTATTATGGCGACCCTTTTCGCCTGTCCAACGAGGCTGTCACCCATCATCCGAGCATCAAAGAGGCCGCCATGCCATTTCGTCGTTTGAAACTTCGCCAGCTTTACTCGAGGATTCTGGTGGCGCTGCTGATGGGGGGCGGGATCCTGCTGCTGGGGGTTGTTGCCGTTATCTGGCAGACGGTGACGGAGACAGAGCGTGATGCCGATTCACGGTTGCAGCATGCCCGTGTGATGTTTGAGCGCTCCATCGGCCATGCCCAGCAGGCGGCCATCAATGTGGAGGGGATGCTGGGTCACTCGTGCAAGGAGGCGGCACAACTGCTGCGCGAACAGGTGGCCACGGTGCCTTATGTCCGTTCCGCCAATCTGGCTGTAGGCAGCCACATCTATTGCACCTCGCTCTATGGTGACTACGATGGCCCCTTCAATCCCGACCGCTATGTGGATGGCAGGTTGCAACTGCTGCCTGGCAATGAGGTCACACCGGATCGCCCCTTGATCGTGCTGCGTCATGAAACGGACAAGGGGAGTGTGCTGATCGGTGTAGATGGCTACTACCTGCGCAATACCCTGGAGATCTCCAGCAAGAACTCCCCGATGGCTCTGGTGGTGGGGCAGAGGGCACTGTTTGGCTCAGGTCAGGTCGGGGCGGCGCCCTCTCCGACAGAAGAGGGTTATATTGCCCTCGCTTCGGCTGATTTCCCCTATCAGGTCGTCACCCAGGTCACGGTGCATGACTACTGGAGCCACGCATGGCGATACTCCAGATATACCTTGATCCTCTCTCCGTTGCTGGCGCTGCTGATTGGATTCGGCACCTTCAGGCTGATGGGACGTAGCAGCTCGCCAGCGGAGGAGCTAAAGCGGGCGTTGATCGAAGAGGAGTTTATCCCCTACCTGCAGCCAGTGGTCTCCGGTGAGGATGAGCAGTGGCGTGGCTGTGAGGTGCTGATGCGCTGGCAGCATCCCAAGCAAGGGATGATCTCGCCGGATCGCTTTATTCCGCTGGCGGAAGATAGCGGGCTGATCGTGCCCATGACCAGCCTGTTGATGGCGCAGGTGCGCGATCACTTCTCCCCTTATGCCCGCAAGCTGCCGGCAAAGTTTCATTTTTGCTTCAATATCAGCGCCAGGCACTTTCAGGATCTCGACCTGTTGGCTGACTGCAAGGCGTTTCTTGACGCATTTAAAGACAATCCCGTTGATTTGGGGCTGGAGCTGACTGAGCGTGAACTGCTGGTAGCTGATGAGACAACCGCTCAGATGTTTGCCGAGTTGCGCAAACTGGGCGTGTTGATCTCTATCGATGACTTTGGCACCGGTCACTCCAGTCTCACCTATCTGCAACAGTTTCAGGTCGATGCAATCAAGATTGACCGGAGCTTTGTGGAGATGATCGGCACGGATGCACTCTCCAGCCATATCGTTGAAAACGTGATTGATCTGGCGAAGCGACTTGAATTGATCCTGATCGCGGAGGGGGTCGAGAAGCAGTCGCAGGCGGACTACCTGCGGGCGCGCCACGTTGACTATCTGCAAGGGTATCGTTACAGCCGCCCCATCCCGATGAAGCAGTTTTGCAAGACCCTGTTTGGCTGAACGGTTGAATGGGGAGCATAAAAAAACCAGCGATCGCTCGCTGGTTTTTTGTTGGTACGGTTTGGCTTGGGCGATCAGAGCATGCGCTGGAGGGCGCGAGCCAGGCGTTTGACCCCCTCCTCGATGGTCGCTTCATCGACGCAGGAGAAGCTCAGGCGCAGGGTGTTCTTGATCTCGGGGCGCACGTAGAAGGGGGCACCGGGTACGAAGGCCACCTTCTCCTTGATCGCCTCGTCAAACAGCGCCATGGCACTGATGTGGGCTGGCAGGGTCAGCCAGAGGAACATGCCCCCTTCCGGTCGGGTGTAGCTGACACCGGGCGGGCAATGACGGGCCAGCGCGGCCTCCATGGCGGCGCGCTGGCGGCCATAGACCTCCTTGATCTTCTCCAAGTGAGCGTCGAGGGAGTTGTCGGTCAGGAAGCGGTGCAGCACCTGCTGGCTGAAGGCGTTGCTGTGCAGATCGGTCGCCTGCTTGGCGATGGTCACCTTCTTGCGCAGCCAGTCCGGCATCACCATCCAGCCCAGACGGAAAGCGGGCACCACGGTTTTCGAGAAGGAGCCGAGCAGCACGGTATTGTTTGGCGCCAGCTTGGCGATGGGGGGCAGATGTTCCCCTTCGAACCGCAGCTCGCCGTAGGGATCATCTTCCACCATCAACAGCTCGTGGCGAACCAGTCGCTCGGCCAGTGCCTCGCGGTTGGCACGGCTATAGGAGACACCGCTCGGGTTCTGGAAGTTGGGCACGCCGTAGAGCAGCTTGGCATTGGATCCGCTTGCCAGCAGCGCATCCAGCGCCGCCAGATCCAGCCCCTCTTCTTCAAGGGTGATCGGCTTGAAGGTGGGCTGGTAGACAGAAAAGGCCTGAATGGCGCCAAGGTAACCCGGCTCTTCGATGATGAGATCCTGACCCTCGTCGATCAGCACCTTGCCCAGCAGATCCAGCGCCTGCTGGGAGCCGCTGGTGATGAGGATGTTGTCCGGATTGACCTGCATGCCGTGGCGGGCCAGATAGCGGTCGGCAATATATTGGCGCAGCGGGGCGAAGCCCTCGGTCGCCGCATATTGCAGGGCGGCAGCCCCCTGTTCGCGCAGCACATCCTGACAAGCCTGATCGATCGCCTTGACCGGAAACAGGTGGGGATTGGGCAGGCCACCGGCGAAGGAGATGATCTCCGGATTGGCGGCAACTTTGAGGATTTCACGGATAAAGGAAGGTTCAACCTTCTCGAAGCGCTGGGCAAAAAACGGCTGCATAGACAATTCTCTCGGCATGTGGGCGGTCGCTCCATTCGACCGCCAGGTTATCCGTTTGTATCAGATTTCAGAAATGAGGCAATGATTGTCACAAAAATCGCCAAAAAAGGGCTGGAACGACTCTACTGCGGATTATATTGGACGGTTAGTTGGTGTGGTGATGCCAGTGAGGGAGCAGGGAAGTGGATGGCCGGAATATTTGTTGCGCGAAACACTTGCGCCTTGGGCCTATCTTGGGATAATTCGCTCCCCTGTTTTCGCGGGTCGATGAAATGCCGAGCCGCGAGCGGTCCCGCTCGGGATCGGACACAAGATGTATTACCCGGATTGATGAAATAACGAGACCATTATGCCTGTGACCCAAGATGTATTTAACGAAGATGGCAAGTTCATGCGCAAGATCCGCAGCTTTGTCCGTCGCGAAGGCCGCCTGACCAAAGGGCAGGAGAAGGCCCTGGAAGAGCTCTGGCCGGTCATGGGCATCGATTTCGAGCCAAAGCAGCTCGATCTGGTCGCACTGTTTGGCCGTGAAGCACCTGTGGTGCTGGAGATCGGCTTTGGCATGGGCGCCTCTCTGGTGGAGATGGCCAAGAATGCCCCCGAGAAGAACTTCATCGGCATTGAAGTACACTCCCCGGGCGTGGGTGCCTGTCTGGGTACCGCTCAGGAAGCGGGCGTCACCAATCTGAAGGTGATCTGCCACGATGCGGTCGAGGTGCTGGAGCACATGATCCCGAACGGTTCACTCTCCTGCCTGCAGCTCTTCTTCCCGGATCCCTGGCACAAGAGCCGTCACCACAAGCGCCGCATCGTACAGTCTGCGTTTGCCCAGGATATTCGCCAGAAGCTGGCCATTGGTGGCGTGTTCCACATGGCGACCGACTGGGAAAACTATGCCGAGCACATGCTGGAAGTGATGAGCGCTGCCGAGGGTTACGAGAATACCTCTGCCACCGGCAACTGGGTGCCTCGTCCGGACTGGCGGCCGCTGACCAAATTTGAACAACGTGGCCACCGTCTCGGCCACGGGGTTTGGGATCTGATTTTCAAGCGTGTCAGCTAAGCTGGCACGTCAACACACCTAGCGTATCAACTAACTTGAGGAGCTATCATGGCCAATCGTAGCCGCCGCCTGCGCAAGAAACTGCGCGTCGATGAATTCCAGGAAATGGGTTTCGACATCAGTTTCAACTTCCCGGTCGGTACTGCCGAAGAGACCATCGATGCGGTAGTCGATGCGATGATCGATGAGGTTGTTGAACCCCGTAAACTGGCTTTTGCCGGCTCCGGTCACCTGGCCTGGGAAGGGATGATCTGCACCCAGCAACTGGGCAAGTGTACCGAAGAAGACCGCGCTGCCGTCAAATCCTGGCTGGAAGGCAAGGGGATGGAAGCCGTGGTCGTTACCGAGCTGTTCGACCTCTGGTACGGTGAACCGGCCTGATACAAGGCTGCCGCATCTGGCGCCTTGTTGTGGGTAACTGAAAAATCCCGCCGCTGGCGGGATTTTTGTCAGTGGGGATGGGATCTCCACCGCTGTTTTAGTCATGGAATCGCTTATTGCTTATGGTGTTGTCATCCGAATTACTGGCCAGCATCCTTGAAGAGGTGCGCCCGTTGCTGGGACAAGGCAAGGTGGCCGACTACATTCCGGCACTGGCTCAGGTACCGGCCGATCGGCTGGGTATCGCAGTCTGTACCGTCGAGGGGGAGCTGTTCACCGCCGGTGACGCTTTTGAACCCTTCTCCATCCAGAGTATCTCCAAGGCCCTGAGCCTGACCTTGGCACTCACTCTCTATCAGGAGGAGGAGATCTGGGCCCGGGTTGGCAAGGAGCCCTCCGGCCAGCCCTTCAACTCGCTGGTGCAGCTCGAGTTCGAGCAGGGGATCCCCCGCAACCCCTTTATCAATGCCGGGGCGCTGGTGGTGAGCGATCTGCTGGAGACCCGCCTCACTGCGCCGCGGCAACGTACCCTTGAGCTGGTGCGTCGCCTTTCCGGCAATCCGGCCATCATGGCGGATCAGGTGGTCGCCCGCTCCGAATATCAGCACTCTGCCCGTAACGCCGCCATCGCCTATCTGATGAAGGCCTACGGCAACTTCGAAAACGAAGTGGACAAGGTGCTGCAAAGCTACTTCAATGCCTGTGCCATCCGCATGAGCTGCGTCGATCTGGCGCGGGCATTCATCTATCTGGCCAACCGTGGTGTGCCACTGGGCGAGAGCGTGCCGCTGCTGCCCGCCCGCACCACCAAGCAGGTCAACGCCCTGCTCGCCACCTGCGGTCTCTATGATGAGGCGGGCGATTTTGCCTATCGTGTCGGCATGCCGGGCAAATCGGGTGTCGGCGGCGGTATCATCGCCCTGATCCCGGGCGAGCTCTGCGTCTGTGTCTGGTCGCCCGAGCTCAACAAAGCCGGTAACTCGCTGGCGGGCACGGCGGCGCTGGAGCTGCTGGCCGAGCGGCTGGGTCGCTCCATTTTTTAACCTTGTTCACTATGAATCGAGAAATCACCATGAAACGACATCTTCGCTTCCTGCAGGCCGCGCTGGCGACCTTACTGCTCTGGTGTGCCCTGCCCGCCGTGGCAGGGGAGTTGCCACCGCTCTCGCTGGCCGATGCCAAGGCCAAACAGGCTGTCATCCTGGATACCCGCGCCAGCTACTTCTATCAGGGGTGGCCGATGGAAGGGGAGAAGCAGGGCGGCCATGTGGCGGGCGCCGAGAACCTCTCTGCCGAGTGGAAATACAGCGATGAAGAGTGGCCAAAGGCCCTCGAGATCAAGGGACTGAAGGCCGATCGTCCGGTTGCCCTCTACGGTGCGTCCCGCGAAGTGGCCGAGGTGGCCCGTCTGCTGCGCAAGCAGGGGATCAAGCAGCTGTTCGAGCTGCAAGGGTGGCAAGCCGCACCGCGCGAGTCGCTGGCACGCTGGCAGCAGCTGGTCTATCCGCGCTGGTTGGCGGATCTGCAAGAGGGCAAGCCGGTTGCCGCTGCGCCCAAGGGTGACTGGAAGTTGTTTGAAGTGGATTGGGGTTCACCCAAGGCCTACCTCATCAGTCACATCCCGGGGGCCGGTTATATCGATACCAACAGCCTCGAAGAGGAGCCGCTGTGGAACAAGGTCTCTGACGAAGCGCTCAAGAAGCTGCTGCTGGATAACGGCATCCGTCACGACACCACCGTCATCCTCTATGGTCGCAACACCATGGCGGCTGCCCGTGCTGCGCACCTGATGATGTATGCGGGGGTGGAAGATGTACGCTTGCTGGACGGTGGTCTGGATGCCTGGTTTATCCAGCACCTGCGAACCGAAACCGGTCTACCCAACAAATATGAGCCGGTGAAGGAGTTTGGCGTGGCCATTCCCGCTCACCCCGAGTACTACACCACGCTAAGTCAGGCGAAAGAGCTGCTCAAGAAGCCCGATAGCGCACTGGTCAGCGTGCGTACCTGGGACGAGTTTGTCGGCAACACCTCAGGTTACAGCTACATCAAGCCGAAGGGCGATATCCCGGGGGCCAAGTGGGGTCATGGCGGGGTGGATGCCAACAGCATGAGCGATTTCCACAACCCGGACGGCACCATGAAGCCGGCCCGCGAGATCCTCGCCATGTGGGACCAGTGGAATATCGAGCCAACCCAGCAGGCGGCGTTCTACTGCGGTACCGGCTGGCGGGCCTCCGAGGCCTTCTTCTACGCCTGGCTGATGGACTGGAAACAGATCAGCGTCTACGATGGCGGTTGGTACGAGTGGAGTTCCGATCCCAAGAACCCGACCGTGACCGGTGAGCGCCAGCCTGCCAAGTCATGATTGCGTGCTTGCGCTTGAAAGAAGAGGCCGGACAGAGATGTCCGGCCTTTTTCATTGCGCTCGCCACCCGGCCAGATAGCGAGGCTAAGTCGCTGATTATTGACGGCGATCCCGCTTTGCTCATCCCGCCATCCCGTGCCGTGCGATTGAACTAGGCTTCAAGAAACATCCTCGTGGTGAGGATGATCGCAGAAGAGGCCGCAATGAAAAAACTGATGATGATCCTGGTGTGCGCCCTGGGGCTGGTGGCATGCAGCTCCCAATACATCATGAGCACCAAGGATGGCAAGATGATCACCACAGAGAGCAAACCCAAGCTGGACGAGAGCACCGGCATGTATCGCTATTACGATCATGAAGGGCGCGAGGTAATGATCAAGAAAGATGACGTGACCCAAATCATGGAGCGCTAAGCGCTCTCTTGCCGCAAGGGCCGCTATCTGCGGCTCTTCTCTTTTTGCTGAAAAGTAGTGCTGTTTTCTCTGTTTATCCCAGCAAATTCGCAGCAAATTCAGCCGTGATACAGCTTCCGTTATGGTTTAACCCTTATCATCACACTCCATTTTTTATTGGAGGTGTTATGTCCTTGATGTCTATCTGGAATTCCCGTTTTTCTGCACGCAGCTTGCTGGGTGGTGCCTTGCTGGTGGTGGCGTCAGCCAGCCATGCCGGTGACGATCAGTTCACGCTGGGGCGGACTATTTTACTGGGAGCCGGTGATCATGGTGCGACAATTCCTTTGGTGGTTTGCCGTCAGACCAAATATATCAAGGTGAAGGCGGAGCGTGATTTGACCCTGGATCGGGTGGTGGTGACCTATGGCGGTGATCGTACCAAGACCATTCGTTTCGATCGGGAAATGAGCAGTGATAAAGAGACCGAGTGGAAATCACTAGGCTCGCGTCGCTGTGTGAAAAAAATCGAAGTGTACGGTAATTCAGAGCGCAGCAAAGCGGGCGTAAAAGTATTCGGCCGCAAATAATTGATGCGGTTTTTTCTGCGCAGACAGATGAGTTAAAAATAATGGCGAGCCGTGGCTCGCCATTATTTTTTATGGTCGGGTTCGCTATTTTTTCGGCCGAAACGGCTTGATGACAGTTTCATCGCACTCGAGATACGGCCCTTCCATCAAATCGATGCAGTAGGGGATGGCAGGGAAAACTGCATCCAGACATTCGCGGATTGATTTGGGCTTGCCCGGCAGATTGACGATCAGGGTATCGTCGCGCAGTCCAGCAGTCTGGCGCGACAGAATGGCGGTCGGCACAAATTTGAGGGATTCGGCCCGCATCAGCTCGCCAAAGCCCGGCATCATGCGATCACATACCGCCTCGGTCGCTTCCGGCGTGACATCCCGCTTGGCCGGACCGGTGCCGCCTGTGGTGACGATGAGACAACACTGCTCCTCATCCGCCAGCCGGATCAGGGTCGCTTCAATCTGATCCTGCTCATCGGGGATCACCTGATAGACAGGTTCCCACTCCGAGGTCAGATAGACGTTCAGGGTATCGATGATGGCCTTGCCGGAGAGGTCTTCATAGATGCCCGCGCTGGCGCGATCGCTGACGGTGACGATACCGATTTTTGCCTTGCTCATGGTCTGCTCTTGAATGTCCGATAAAAGTGGCAATTAAAATAACATAATCAGTGAGATATGTTAAACCGTCAGGAGATGGCGCGGGTCGGTGAGGGAAGAATAAAGTGTCGAATGAAGCAAAATATGGCCACCCGGATTTTTATTTGCAATAAAAAACAGAAAATCACAACCTAAAATGTATAAGTGTTTTATCTCGCCTGAATTAAAAACAATCGCTTGTTTCCAAACACAATTAAAATAGATAGACACTCTCGTAGTGACCATTGTCCGGTTTAGTCGCCAGTGGATGGATTGAACCCTTTTTCGCCGCATCGTATATACAGATTTATATGGCTGGGACGTGATGGTGTGGTACCGCAGTGTGTTGCCAGCAATAGTCGCCAAGGAGGGCATATGGAGTTGCCTGATTTTGACACCCTGAAGGAGTTGGCTGCGAGTGAGCCCTCCCGGCTGGATGCGATTCTGGAGCAGCAGATCGACCAGTTGATGGCCCGTGCGAGCCCCGATCAGCAGCGCCGTCTGCGCGGGTTGCAGTTCAAGATTGATGGTCAGCGCCGTCTTGCGAAAAACAATCTTGATAGCTGTATCCGGATTACCAACATGATGCGGGAATCTTTTTATTTGATGCGCAGCGAAATGAGCCAGTTCAGAGAAGAGGGGGACCCTCCGCCTGAAAGCGATGGCAGTGGTAAAATAATCCATCTGATGGACTATCGACGTCGCAAATAATCTGCAATAACCCCCTTGGTTGATATTTCAGCCAAATCGGTGAAGCCATAATAAAGGGAATTGCTGGCGACCTGATTGTTATGGTTTTTAATGTTAGTCGTAATGTATTTGTGATGTAACCTCTTTTCTCCTTCTTGTAATAACTAAGGAAGGTGCGAATAAGTCACCAAACATAAAAATGCGCCCTTGTAAGCATTTGAATTTAATAAACTAAATTTTTCAGTTTCGTTGTGGAGGGTGCTTATTCGCACCCTCCCTAAGGAAGGTGCGAACAAGTCCCTGATATGAGATCATGTTTGTCATCTGGAGCCATGAAAAAGGGTTCATCATGAGTCATCAGCTCACCTTCGC
>NZ_JBFODM010000084.1:0-9630 GCF_040908325.1 Aeromonas sp. R4-1 | reverse complement strand
AACGCCTTAAATGGCGAAGAAACGGTCTAAATAGGCTGATTCAAGGCATTTACGGGAGAAAAAATCGGCTCAAACATGAAGAAATGAAATGACTGAGTCAGCCGAGGAGAATTTCCCCGCTTATTCGCACCTTCCCTTACCTTCGGCGGCGAGGTAGTTGGTGAGAAATTCGGCATAGTGGGCACGATCCAGTCGATCGGCACTCAAGATCTCTTCGCTACCCGCAATGGCCCCCGGCCAGTCCCACTGAACTGCGTCATCCCAATTAAACGGTGCCACTGCCATCTCGTATCTCTCCATATTGCGTTGCTGAGGATGATATCAGGGGCACAGTGAAAATAGTTTGATTAAAGACCTGTTTGTTGCCCTTTCTGCCGCTCGGGGTGGCGTATTTGATTGCTGATTAATTTCTCTGCTGCTAACCAATAATGCCGGGCCGATAAAGGGGGGAACACGGTGATCTGTACAGCCACAGACTCGGTTGATTGCCTTTGAGCTCGCCAACGATGACAACCGTGTGACATGGCGCAGAACTTGCGGAAATAAACGCGAAACCTGACCTGTTCGGTGCTTTATTTAAAGCTGTTGATCTCTGTTGCGCGTCTTGTTCAACCGACCCATCGTAGCGACCCAAGGATGGCTAGCCCCATGAAGGATGAACCCTTCTCTATCCAGTTACAGCATGAGCTGGATCACCTCAAAGCCATCTTCAACGAGACGGACGCCTACATGTTTACCAAGGATCTGGCGGGCCGTTACACCTATGCCAATCAGGCGGTGCTGGATCTCTTTGGCTGCACCCTCGCCGAGTTGCAGGGGCAGGATGATCGGGCCTTTTTTGATCTCGAATTCTCCGACACCATTCAACGCAACGACCGGTTGGTACTGGAGCAGCAACTCGCCATCGCCCAGGAGGAGATCAACTACCTCAAATCCACCGGGGAAAAGCGCTGCTACTGGACAGTTAAAAAGCCCATCCATGACAAGGATGGCAACCTGATCGGCCTGTGCGGCATCTCCACCGATATCACCGAACACAAGCTGATTGAGGCCCGCATGGCGGAGCAGCATCAGCTGCTGGAAATCATCCTCGCCAACGTGGATGCCCATATCTATATGAAGGACAGCCTGCACCGCTTTCTCTACGTCAACCAAAAGGTCGCCGATCTGCTGGGCCTTCCTGCCGAGCAGATCATCAATCGGCGCGATGATGAGGTGATCCCGGCTGCCAGCGCCTGCCAGCTGTGGCGGCTGGACAACCGGGTATTCGAAACCGGCGAGCTGCAAGCCGGGGAAGAGATGCTGACCGATCCCGAAGGCAATCAGCACTACTACTGGTCGGTCAAGGTGCCCTTTCTGCTGGGGGATGGCACCCCGACCCTGATCGGGATCTCCTCCGACATTACCGAACTGCACCAGCTCAAGGAGCAGCTACACCAGAAGTCGGTGCGCGATGGCCTCACCGGTCTCTACAACCGCCGTTTCTTTTTCGAACTGTGCGAGAAGAACCTCAGTCTGGACATGCGCCACCACCTCACCTCGGTGCTGATGGTGCTGGATGTGGATCAGTTCAAGTGCATCAACGATCGCTTCGGGCATCCCCTTGGGGATAGCGCGCTGATGCATCTAGGCAGGGTGATGCAATCGGTGCTGCGCAGCGAAGATGTGTTGGCCCGCATCGGTGGTGACGAGTTTGCCATCTTGCTACCCAACACCACCCTCTCGGCCGCCGCATCTCTGGCCGAGCGGCTGCGCCTGCAGGTGATGCAAAGCCCGCTGCCCTTGCCCGATGGGGATAAGCTGGTTATCACCATCAGCGCCGGACTGGTGGAAAATGGCGAGGGGGAGCTGATGGAGAGCCTCTACGTCCGCGCCGATCAGATGCTCTATCAGGCCAAACAGAGCGGCCGCAACTGCGTTGCCTGCAAGGCTCCCTAGCCACACAATGGGAGGGCCAGCAGCCCTCCAGACCCCTTGTATCTCCCTCCTATGAATGGCTGTGCTGGCTCCTTACGAACAGACCGCTACCCCAGCTGTTTGCGCAACACGAATTTTTGCACCTTGCCGGTCGAGGTTTTCGGCAGCGGGGTGAAGATGATGCGTTTGGGGGCCTTAAAGTGGGCCATCTGCTCCCGGCAAAAGGCGATCAGCTCCGCCTGGGTGGTCTCTCGCCCCTCTTTCAGTTTCACGAAGGCGCAGGGCACCTCCCCCCACTTCTCATCGGGCATGGCGATCACCGCCGCTTCGTCCACATCGGGATGGCGATAGAGCACATCTTCCACCTCCAGACTGGAGATATTCTCCCCGCCGGAGATGATGATGTCCTTGGATCTGTCCTTGATCTCCACATAACCATCCGGGTGCCATACCGCCAGATCGCCACTGCGAAACCACCCCTCCGCCATCGCCTCGGCGCTGGCCGCCGGATTTTTCAGATAGCCTTTCATCACCACATTGCCGCGCAGCACTATCTCCCCCATGGTTTTGCCATCTTTGGCCACCGGCTCGCCACTGACCGGATTGATGACCCGCATCTCCCCCTGCAGGGGCGACGCAACCCCCTGGCGCGCCTTGAGGCGGGAGAGCGCAGTGGCATCCTGCCCCTGCCAGCCTCTTTGCGGTTCGCACAACACGCAGGGGCCATAGGTTTCGGTCAGGCCATAGACGTGGGTCACAGCGATCCCCATCGCCTCCATCCCGGCGATCACGGTGGCGGGGGGCGCAGCGCCAGCGGTCATCACCTTGATGGGGTGATCCAGCCCCCGCTTGAGCGCCGGATCGGCATTGTTGAGCATATTGAGCACGATGGGCGCCGCGCAGAAGTGGCTCACCTTGTGCTCGTGCAGCGCCTCATAAATAGTGTCTGCCTGCACATGGCGCAGGCAGACGCTTACCCCGGCGGTGGCCGCCAGCGTCCAGGGGAAGCACCAGCCGTTGCAGTGAAACATCGGCAAGGTCCAGAGGTAGACGGGATGTTTGGGCAGCTCCCAGGAGAGCACGTTGTTGATGGCGTTGAGGTGGGCGCCGCGATGGTGATAGACCACCCCCTTGGGATTGCCGGTAGTGCCAGAGGTGTAGTTAAGGGAGATGGCCTGCCACTCATCTTGCGGCAACCAGCCGGGCTCATCGCCGTTACCAGTGGCAATAAAGGCCTCATAGGTCAGTTCACTGACAAGCGCCCCTTCCCGGTAAAGGGGATCGTCGATGGCGATGACCAGCGGTTGGCGCTCCAGCAGATCCAGTGCCTTGCGCACCACAGGGCCAAACTCCCTGTCCACCAGCACCACCTTGCTCTGGGCATGCTGGAAGATAAAGGCCATCGACTCTGCATCGAGCCGGGTATTGATCGTGTTGAGCACGGCGCCGCTCATGGGCACCCCGAAGTGAGCTTCAAACATCGCCGGGATATTGGGCGCAACGATGGAGACGGTATCCCCCTCCCCGATGCTGCGAAGCCGCAGAGCCGAGGCAAGCTGGCGGCAACGGCGGGCGGTCTCACCCCAGCTCTGGCGCAGCGGGCCGTGGATCAGCGCCGGATAGTCGGGATAGACCCGCTCCGCCCGCCCCAGAAAGCTGATGGGGGTCAGGGCTTCAAAATTGGCGGCAGTTTTGGCAAGGTCGCGCTCATAGATGTTCTGCACTGTCATCGGATTCCTTCCTCACAAGTGGCACAAAACGGGCAGTTTCGGGATGATTCAGAGATCAGCAAGCGACATGGGCATCCTGCCCGTCACTGGTCTCTTATGGGGATGACAGCCTAACAGCGAGCCTGCAGCGGCAGGTATTAGCAAAACGTCTTAGAGGAAGAGCGGAAGAGGTATTCGGTGCGAGTACGGGCAAGCGAGCCCCCGCCAATGGCGAAGGCTTTACCTCAATCATCGTTAGTGGCGCACCCGCCCCTGCTGGCGAAAGCAGTAGAGTTTAAGGCTGATGTCGGCGATATCGGCGGGAAGCTCCTCTCCCTGCTCGGCCAGGGGCCGGTAGAGGGATGAGAGCAGACGTTCTGCCTGCTGTGCCGTGATGATGTTGGCCTGGACGGCCGGGGTGATCCAGCTGGGTAACATTGACATATCTCCCCCTCGTTGATCCGGTGATCTCGGGTGAACATCTTCATATCAGGTCTTACGCAGTTGTCTGCCGACCCGCTCACCCTCTGCTTCACCCAATCAAAGCAAAATGCTTGCCGTGATCTCTTATCGGCCAACATCCGATGGGGCTGGAGCCATTTATCAACCACTTGCGTGGCCATCTCAACGAACAGAGCCCTTGTTCAAGACCTCCCTTGACCTGCCCCCGTCAGCACTTTGCCACTCTGGCATTCAGCTCACCGCCCGCCTTGCAAATTGCGACTCGAATTGCTCCTTATCACACTGGCACAGTCCACCATGCGCCGGAAACCGGTCACTTTTAGTCCTTTGTCGCCAAAGCCAGACACTTTTTCGGGGTGACTGTTTTTTGACCTTGCCAGCGCCTGTCGCAGGCCCATCCCCCTCGCCTTGTCCGGCCAACCGGTTATGACAAGATGGCGCCAGATTGGAACAGCCCGTATGGGTATGCAGGAGAACCATAAGATGAACAGATCCATGATGGCAGGTATCGGTATTGGCATCGCCTCGGCCCTGGCACTCTCGGCGGCGGCCAGCAGCTCCCTCTTTACACCTCAGCCCACCTTTGCCGAGGTGATCGCCAGCAAGCCGGTCACCGAGACCATCAAGACTCCCCGACAGGAGTGTCGCAACGTCACCGTGACCCACCGCAAGCCGGTACAGGATGAGCACAAGATCCTCGGTACCGTGGTGGGCGCAGCGCTGGGTGGCGTGGTTGGCCACCAGTTTGGCGGCGGCAGCGGCAAGAAGGTGGCCACCGCAGCCGGGGCTGTCGCGGGTGGTTATGCCGGCAATCAGGTGCAGGGCAATATGCAGGCGGGGGATACCTACACCACCACCGAGCAGCGCTGCAAAACCGTGCAGGATACGAGCGTCAACACCATAGGTTATGACGTGACCTATCGCCTCGCAGGTCAGGAGGGGGTGATCCGCATGAAGCAAGCCCCTGGCGCCACCATTCCGGTCAAGGATGGCAAATTGGTGATCGATCAGCCAAAAGTGTGATGTCTCCTGGCCCCACTTAGCAGCAGGCCCGTCTCTTTCGAGGCGGGCCTGTGTTTTTGGGGAGGCTTGTTTCCTTTCTTAAACAACGGCACGCACCACTCACTGCACCCGAACTATCACCCCTTGCAGCACTTCTTCACCGCCCGCACCACGTTCTGATACCCGGTGCAGCGGCAGAGATTGCCCGACAGCCCGCGGCGGATCTCCTCATCGGTCAGCGGACGACGTGCGGTCTTGTCGAGCAGAGCGGCGCTCGCCATCACGAGGCCCGGGGTACAAAAACCGCACTGTACCGCCCCCTCGTCGATAAAGGCCTGCTGCACGTCGGAGAGCTCATTGCCTTTGCGCTCCCCCTCCACGGTACGAATGGATTTGCCATCGGCCCACACCGCCAGATAGAGGCAGCTGTCGATAGCGGTGCCATTCACCCGCACGGTACAGGCGCCGCACTCACCGACACTGCACCCCTCTTTCACACTGATAAGCCCCTGCCCGCGCAGGAAGTGGAGCAGCGACATGGTGGGCGGCACTACATAGGAGTACGGCTTGCCGTTGATCTCGCACTGGATCTCCACGGCGGGACAGCTTTGCGGTTGCATCATAGGATCTTCCCTCCGGCACGTTCGACTGCGCAGGCGACCACCCGCTGCGCCAAGGTTTTGATGAGGTGCAGGCGAAACTCCTTCTCTGCCCGCCAGGAGGATCGTGGCGCCACATCGGCCACCACCGCCTCGGCAATCGCGGCCAGTGTGGCGCGAGTCAGCGGTTGCCCTTCGGCTGCCGCTTCTGCGTGCGGGGTACGCACCGGGGTCGGGGCCGCTACCCCGTAGGCCAGCCGCAGACGCTTGAAGTGACCATCCTCAATCTGACAGTAGGCGGCGCAGCCGATGGTGGCGATATCCATGGCATCGCGCATGGCGTATTTGAAGTAGTGGGAGCCCACATGGGGGTGCGAGTCCGGGGCAAAGTGGAATGCCACCAGGATCTCCGCCGGTTGCAGCGCCACCTTGCCGGGACCGGTGTGAAAACCGGCGATGGGGATGCGGCGCGTACCATTGGGCCCGGCAATTTCCAGCTCAGCCTCCAGCGCGACGGTAGGCGCCGCCGAGTCGGCACTGGTAGCGCCGTTGCAAATATTGCCGCCATAGGTGGCGACGTTGCGGATCTGCGGGCCGGCGATGGTAGCGGCCGCCTCGGCCAGCATCGGCAGGCGGCGCTGCACCAGCTCGTTTTCGATGATCTCGGTAAAGGTGGTGCCAGAGCCGATGCGGATCGACCCATCTGGCAACTCGCTCACCCCTTTGAGTTCGGGCAAGTCGTGAATATCGACGATATGACGATAGGCGGCGTTGAGGTGATGCAGCTGGATCATCACATCGGTGCCACCGGCCAAGAGACGCGCCTCGGGGTCGGCCTGACGCAGGGCGACCGCCTCGGCTACACTGTGCGCCTTGTAGTAACGGGCAATATCAAACATGGTGTTGCTCCTCCCCTGATCCCTCGCCAATCAAACCCGCCGCGACAAACTCCCTGAACAGGGTTTTGGGGGTGATGGGCAGCTCGTTGATGGCGACCCCGGTCGCCATGCGAATGGCGTTACGGATGGCGGGGCCCGGCGAGATGATGGGCGGTTCCCCCAGGGATTTGTGGCCATAGACCGACTGGGGCTCGTAGGTCTGCACGAAGTCGCATTCAAGCTCCGGCAAATCCAGCATGGTCGGGAACTTGTAGTCGAGCAGGTTGGGGTTGCGTACCACGCCGCTCTTGGCGTCGATGATCATCTCCTCGAACAGGGACCAGCCGATCCCCATCCCCATGCCGCCATGCACCTGCCCCTCCGCCAGCTGCGGATTGAGGATCTTGCCCGCATCGTGCAGGTTGATGATGCGATTGATGGTCACCTTGCAGAGATCGATATCGACGCTGAGATCGACAAAGGTACAGCCGAAACTCGGCGGGTTGGTGGTGGTCTTGTGGGAGACCTCGGAGGTGATCTGACCGCCGATAGTGAGGTGGTAGTAGGCGTTGACCGACACCTCGGCGACGCTGATCAACACCTTCTCCGGCGCACCGGCCAGCACCACGTAGCCGTCGATCAGGGTCAGCGACCCTACATCCTGATGGCAGAGCTGGGCCGCCAGCGAGAGGATGCGGGCCCGCAACTGCAGCGCCGCCTGATGGATGGCAGGGGCCGCCACATAACTCTGGCGCGAGGCGAACGAGCCCGGGTCATAGGCGGTGATGTCGGTATCCTGAGTCGAGATGACCCGGATCTGCTCAAACGGAATGCCCAATGTCTGGGCCGCCATCTGGGCAAATACGGTATCCGACCCCTGCCCTATCTCGGTGGCACCGATCTGCAGATTGACGGTGCCATCCTGATTGAGCAACATGCGGGCGCCAGCAACTTCGACCCCCACCGGATAGGTGTTCGAGCCGTAGCTAAAACACGCCACCCCGATGCCGCGCCGCACCCGGCTCGCCGGATCCTGCCCCAGACACTCGGCCTTGAGTCGATCCCACTCGAACATCTCGCGACCACGCAGCAGGCAGTCCGGCAACCCGGCGCTGTAGATGGTCTTCTGGTTGACCTGATTGACATCCCCCTCGCGCGCCACGTTGGCGATCCGCACATCGAGCGGGTCTAACCCGAGTTCAGCGCAAGCATCGTCCAGCATGCACTCGAGGGCAAAAATCGCCTGCGGCGCGCCGTAACCGCGCATGGCACCGGCGGTGGGCAGGTTGCTGTAGAAGGTCTTGGCGTCATAACCGAAGGCGCTGCGCGGATATAGGTAGCTGATCTTGTTGCCACCGGCGCTGGCGATGGAGTGGCCGTGAGAGGCATAGCCGCCGGTGTTGGAGAGCACGTCCAGCTGATACCCCTTGAGGGTGCCATCGCGATTGAGGCCCATCTTGCCGTCGATGGCAAAGCCGTGGCGGGTGCGGGAGGCAAAAAAGCACTCCTCCCGGCTCAGGGTCACCTTGACCGGTACGCCGCCGAGCTTGTAGCTCAAAAACGCCGCCATCGGCTCTTCCAGCACATCCTGCTTGTTGCCAAAACCGCCGCCCATATAGGGCTTGATCACCCGCACGCTCGACCAGGGCAGACCGAGGGATTTGGCCACCCGGCTGCGCACTATCTGAGGGATCTGGGTGCTGCTGACGACGATGATGTGGTCCGGCTGATCCATGTAGGCGTAGCAGGTCACCGTCTCCAGATGGCAATGCTGCACCACAGGCGTCCAGTAGTGCCCCTGAAACTGCAGATCTGCTGCCGCGATGGCCTGCTCCGGGTCATTGGCGCGAAGCTGGCTTTGGCGCAGCAGATTGCCGCTCGGGTGGATGGGATAGGCACCGTCGGCCAGCGCACTTTCGGCATCCGTCATCACCGGCAGCGGCTCGTAAGTCACCTTGACCAGCGCGGCAGCCTTCTCGGCCACCAGCGGATCGCGGGCTACGACTATGGCGACCCCATCGCCAAAGTGGCGTACATGGTCTGTGAGCAGACGGCGGTCTTTCACATCACGTTTCGCCTCATCGAGAGACCAGGCGTGACCGGCGGTACGAAAACAGGTGGTGGGGACATCTTCATGGGTAAACACGGCTTCGACCCCGTGCAGGGCCAGCGCCTCGGTCGCATCGATGGCAAGCACCTTGCCGTGGGCAATATTGCTGCGCACATACTTGGCGTGGCGCATCCCGAGCATGATGTTGTCATCGGTATAGCGGGCGCTGCCGGTCACCTTGGCCTCGGCATCCACCCGCTTGAGCGGTAATCCTATGGACATATGCAAGTCCTTTTTTCGAAGGGAAAAATCTGGAACCGGCATAAAAAACAGCAAGATATGCGCCTGTTTCCCGCCATCGTCAGGACAATGGGGAGAAGTGTGAAGGGGATCCCATCTAGCCTGCTTTTGTTGGCTCGCAGCGACAAGCCAAGGGCAGCCCCTGAGCAAACGGGGCACATTAGCGGTGAAAAAAGCGGCAGAGCGAGGAGAGCAAAGGTGGGAGCCTATCAATCTGGTAGGGGGATTTATCAAACCGACATTCCGCACCTGATTTAGGAATAAATTTGTCGGTAGCGCTCACCCAATACCTCCAAAATGATCTGCTGGTCTCCTGTTAGCTCCGTTACTTGTGGCGGAGCTTCTCCCAGTCGATATTCATGGATGCCACCAAAGCGCAAAAAGATCCAACGGGCCGTCGGCTGCTGGGTCGGTTTCTTTTTCATATCCGCCACACTGCGGTTCTGCGCCACTAATCCCTGCCTGATCCGGTGCTCCAACGCTGCGTAAATCATCAGGCTACAGGTCATCACCATCAGCAACGCTTCAATCCGCTCCGGTTTTTTCAGGTACAGTGAGGAGGTTAAAAACTCCGGGCTCTTGAGAAAACGAAAGCCTCGCTCGACATTCTGCTGTGCTTTATAGGTGGCCAACAGTTCGGCCATAGTCAGCGTATCGCTGTGGTCATTGGTCGCCAGGATGAACACCCCGGTCTGGTTGCGAGCCTCTTCAAC
>NZ_JBFODM010000083.1:0-25512 GCF_040908325.1 Aeromonas sp. R4-1 | reverse complement strand
GCTCGACGACTTGCGCCGCCATCACCTGATACAAGGTGCTGACATCGGCGTCGAAGAGGGCATCGAGACAGCGCCCGAGCACATCATCATTGAGGTCATCAGCACAGATCCCGGGGCCGATCAGGCGCTCAACCGGCTTGTTAGCGAAGAATTGCGGGAACATGTGCAGGGTGCTGCTGTGAAAGCCCAGGCCGTTCACTATCATGGCGACCAGCGCTTGACCATGTGAGACCTTGAAAGGGGGCGTTTTGGGGAGCACGGCATCGATCATGCGGGCAATGCCCAGTTCTTGGCAGAGTGCGGCGACCAAACCAAGGTGATCGAGGTTACGGATAGAGATAGCGGGAGCGGCCATGATGATCTACCTGCAAAAGAGAGTAATAGATCAGAATGGCCGATCGCCGTCAAGCTTTGAAAAAGCCAAAATTAGGTGCGGAATGACGGGTAAATTCCTAGCGTGGATTGAGAGTGGAAAATTTAAGTTTGGTCATGAACTCATTGCAGTAAAAAAATTCTTTAATAAAGACTATTTTATCATTCCATCTAAAAGGGGAATTCCAATTAGGTTTTTAGAGTCGTTCCTCAATAAGAATTTTGGCTATAAAACGGATTCGAGTAAGCCCAAAAATTACTATCGTGATGGACCAGGATCGGTGCGTTCAAAAAGAGCTGTTAAAATAGCGTACCTGCCAAATGATATTAGTTACTGGCTTACCAAAAAATTGGCCAGTCAGTAACTATATTTAACCTGTACAGATATAGTCATCACCTGACACCGGCCTCAAACCGGTGTCTTATTGTTTTATTTTGGAATGCATTTATTTACAGTGGTTACGCATTTTCAAATTATTACTCATATAAAGAAAATCTGTTTGTGTATTGAGCTGTATTCCTAGCTTAAGAAATATATTTCAGAATGCGTTTACGACCCTCCTTTGCTTCGATACGGCCAAAGTCCGCAAAAAAGTGCCCAAACTCTTGCAGATAATTGTCTCGTAGGTATGTAGTTTCCAATACCAAACGCCCATTACCATCAAGAGAAAAAACTTGAGCTCTCAGGAAGCATTTACAATTACCAACAGAGAACTCAAATACATTGCGAGTATCATCAAGAAAGCCATCTCGAACTAGGTTTTTTCGTTGGTTTTGTTTTATGGAGAGCAAAAACTCAACGAGAAACTCTTCATTTTCTTCTTTTAAGCTATCCTCTACAATTGCTAAATCAGCTGGGGAGAAGTCGCAGCCAATAGTTCTCATGAAATCCATATCACCCTCATGTGTTAGATAAGGGTGAGTATGCAAATTTCCGATTCGCTCATAACCCATTTGTTCAGCAATATGCTTTTTCAGATATTGCGTATCTTCTTTAGGTGTAACCGACCCTGCTTGCATAATTGCAGTAGTATCCACAGAAATAAACTCAACCTTATATGTGGTTTTCTCTTTTCCTCTTTTAACCGTACCGAAGACAGATGCGTGCAATTCTATGCCACTGCGTAACTGTCCTTGATGTTGTACAACAAAAGCCTCAAAACCATTCAACAGCAATTGAGCTACAACTTGTTTTGATAAATGAATGTGATGTTCCATTTTTAAGTCTCAGTGCAAGTTTATCGATTGAATAACTGTAGGTGCAAAGCGATATTACAGCGATATTGTGCAATGCATAAAATTGTCATACCTATTGTCTGACACATAGGAGACAAGGTAAAACAATGTACTCAATCGTGGCACTAGTTAGCAAGCTGGAGGCGTTGTTTCCAAAATCAGCCAGCAAGTCATGACTTCTCTGGATGAGTGGCTCGGATGGGCATTGTTTCCCAAATCGATGCAGCTTGAATTGAACTTACTGAGGGGGCGGTGATCTGATCACCACCATCCTCTTCAAATCTGCATCATGGGCTCGTCGCTTCACCCCATCACCAACTGGCCTCAATACAACAAGTCTTTGATTAACCGTGGTTCACTCACCTTCTGGGTTGATACCGAAGCCATGAACAACTGGTTCCACCACGACCATCATGGGCGGCGGGGTCCCAGCCAGCTTTACACTGACCAGACCATCGCAACCTTCCTGATGCTCAAGGGGATTTTCAGCCTCACTCTGCGAGCAACACAGGGGCTACTCGACTCCCTGTTCGAGTTGATGAACGTACCGCTGTGTGCGCCGGACTATAGCTAATGGGATGGTCGCCCCAGGGCGGGATCGTGAATGTTTTTTAACCATGTAAACAGGTTTGACCTCACGATCTGACTATGATCTTATGTGCTCTTTTCTGGAGCCATGTGATGTCAGTCGATGCCCTCTTTACCCGGTTTTTCAGTGAAATCCACGATAACCGCCAGCCCGCGAAAATCTCTTATCCCTTTTACGATGTCCTGTTTCTGTAACGGTTCACCCAGACCAGTTGACAGGTAAAAAATGAGACGATCGTCCGGTGATCCACTATTGCCTCTTGCGTGATCCTGTCAGCTTGGCACCATCAGGGGCATGAGCACATCCATGACCCCACCGGCCGCTTCGCCGCTGACCCTTGAGCAGGCTAATGAACTTATTCAGAAGCTGATGGCGCGCATCGCCGAGCTAGAAGACCGACTCAACCAGCACAGCGGCAATTCCTCCAAGCCTCCTTCCAGTGATGGGCCAGGCTCACCACCACCTGCTCGGCCGCGCCTTGCCTCAGGTAAAAAACGCGGCGCCCAACCGGGCCACAAAGGCGCTCGGCGTGAGCGTCATCCAGCGGATGAACGGCTGACGGTAATACCCCATTACCCTGCCAGACAGTGCGCCTGCTGTGGGGGCAATGTGGTATTTCATGACAAACCCTACCGCGTCCATCAGGTCTTTGACCTGCCCGAGGTCAGCTACAGGGTGACCGAACATCAGCTCTTTAGCGGCACCTGTTGTCATTGCATCGAGACCAGCCCGGCTCCGTTGCCCGAGACGGTGAGCAGCAGCCAGATGGGGACCAACCTGCTGAGCTACATCGCCCTGCAAAGTGGTCTGTTTCACCAGAGCATTAGCCAGATACAACAACAGCTTAAACAGCACTTCGGCCTGAGCTTCAGTCGCGGCGCTATCAGCGAGGCGCAAGGGCGAGTCAGTGCCATGTTGACCCCGACGCACCAGGCCATCAAACAACAAGTGTGCAATCAGCCTCCTGTATCCATGCCGATGAAACACGGCATCAGCGTGGTGGTGAGCGGCGCTGGATGTGGCTGGCACTGAGCAAGGTGGCCGTCTGTTTCATGACGGCGTTTGGCCGGGGTCAGGATGCGGCCAAACGGCTGCTGGGCTCAGAATTGGATGGCGTGTTGGTGACAGACCAGTACGCAGGATACCGTTTCATCGACAGCAGCCAGCGTCAGCTGTGCTGGGCCCATGTACTGCGCAATGTGGCAGCGATTGCCGACAGCGGCGAAAAGGTCAATCAGCCCATTGGGGCCCGACTGGTGCTTCTCGCAAATAGCGTATTCAGGGTTCGACATGGCTATGAACAAGGCGTGTTGAGCCAGAAACAATATCAGCGAAGGCTTGAGCGATGTCGGCAAAGCTGGCGAAAAGAGCTGGGGCGAGGCAGTTTGCTGTGCAGCAAGCGCTACCGAGGTCGCTGTCGGCTACTGCTCAAGGATGATGAAATGCTGTGGCGTTTTCTGGAAAACGACGAGATAGCCTTGACCAATAATGAGGCGGAACGGGCGCTACGCGGGTATGTGCTGTGGCGCAAGGGGAGCTATGGCGTTTGGTCACATCGGGGAGAGCTGTTTCGGCAGCGCATCTTGTCTTTGATAGAGACAGCCAAGCGGTTAGGTCGCTGCCCGCAGGAATGGCTGAGGGCCGTGGTCAGTGCCTGCATAGAGAAAACAGACTACCCGCTCCCGGAAGAGTTGTTGTCAACATCCTCCCGGTGAACGGTTACCTGTTTCTGACCGTTTGCGCTGTGATTGGTGGCGCTCAGGGGTGGGAGGACATCGAAGACTTTGGCGAGGTCCATCTGGCATGGCTTCAAGATAAGGGACTGTTTCTAAATGGTATTCCTGTGCATGACACCATCGCCAGGATCATCTCCCGCATCCAGCCAGAGCAGTTTCAGGCAGCATTCATTCGCTGGACCCAGGCCATCCAGCAGCAGATGGATGGGGCATTGATTGCCGTTGATGGCAAGACCCTGCGTCGCTCCTATCAACCCGGAGATCGTTCATCGACTATCCACATGGTCAGCGCCTACGCCGCCGCCAACAAACTGGTGCTCGGTCAGGTGAAAACCGCTGAAAAATCCAACGAAATCACCGCCATTCCCGAATTGTTGGCACTGCTCGACATTCGTCAATGCCTGGTTTCCATCGATGCCATGGGCTGCCAGACTGCCATTGCCACGTCTATCCGGCAGCAGGGTGGGGATTATCTGTTGGCCGTCAAGGGGAATCAGCCCAAGCTGCTTGAGGCCGTGAAACAGGCGCTCGCTCCGGCCATGGCCACCCCGCTGTCAGCGCAGACGGCGGCGGTAGAACAGGCTCATGGGCGCGTTGACGGTCGTGAATATCACGTCATCCCGGCCGGGGAACTGGCGGCCCAGTTTGCCGATTGGGACGGGTTGCAGAGCCTGGGTGTAGCCATCTCTTATCGTATTGAAAAAAATCAAAAAATAGCTATAGAACAACGTTATTTCATCAGCTCAAAGGTGCTTGACCGAGATGAGTTTGCCCGTGCCGTGCGCGGTCATTGGGCCATCGAAAACGAGCTTCACTGGGTGTTGGATGTGACGATGGGAGAAGATGCGTGCCCCATCTATCGCGAAGACGCGGCGGAGAATCTGGCCTGTATCCGACACATGGCCGTGAACATGCTAAGGGCGGAAACATCACGCAAAGCGAGCATCAGACGCAAGCAGAAAATAGCGGCGATGAGCAGTGACTATCTGGACACTGTGCTCGCAGCTGGCCTGCAAAAACTCTCTGAAATTTAACAGGATGTTCACGCTCTCACCCTGATGGTCGCCCCTCCCCAAAACGGCATCTGAGTGCCAAAGTGGCGAATGTAAGTTCCCACTGATGAGAGAGGCGACCACCATGAAGGCTACGACTATCGGCATTGATCTGGCAAAACATCTCTTCCAATTACATGGCGTTGATCAACATGGCAAGACGGTCCTCAAGCGACAGTTGAAGCGGGATCAGATGCTCTCATTCTTTACCAATCTTCCTCCTAGCCTGATCGGCATGGAGGCATGCGGCAGTGCCCATTACTGGGCCAATAAACTGCAAGGAATGGGGCATACCGTCAAACTGATGGCGCCGCAGTTCGTTAAGCCCTATGTGAAGACCAACAAGAACGATGCTGCGGATGCAGAAGCTATCTGCGAAGCCGTCACCCGACCCAATATGCGGTTTGTGCCAATAAAAAATGGCGAGCAGTTAGCCGTGTTGGCGCTACATCGCGCAAGGCAAGGGTTCGTCAAAGCCAGAACGGCACAAGCTAATCAAACCAGGGGCCTGCTGGCTGAACATGGCATCATTGTCCCTAAAGGTATTGCACACATTAGCCTACGATTGCCCGAGCTCCTGGAGGATGCAGAGAACAACCTACCCGGAACGTTTCGTCAATTAATTGAGCGTTTAGGGGAGCACCTCAAAGAGCTCGCCAAGCAGGTGAATGAACTGGAAGAGCAGATCTGGTGTTGGCACAAAGAAAACTCGGCAAGCCAGAAGCTGGCTAAGATGCCGGGTATTGGTCCTCTCACGGCCAGTGCACTGGTAGCGTCTATCGGCGATGCAAAGCAGTTCGAAAATGGCCGCCAGCTAGCAGCCTGGCTGGGCTTGGTACCCAATCAACATTCCAGCGGCGGCAAGCAGACCCTGTTGGGGATAAGCAAACGCGGTGACATCTATCTACGCACACTGCTGATCCACGGGGCCCGCTCCGTGCTCCGGGTCGCTGAGCGTAAGACAGAGTACGCAGGAAGCTGGCTTGCGGGGGTCATGGAGCGACGTAACCATAATGTAACGGTAGTGGCACTGGCCAACAAGAATGCACGCATCATCTGGGCATTACTTGCCCATGAGCGCGAGTACGATGCTGATCACGCAGTAGCGGCCTGAGCGCAATAGCTAGCACAGGAACGGTGTTTCATAGCAAGCGTGACAAAGTATCGAGTTAACAACCAGCGTTAGAAAGTACCACCGATTGCACGGGCGATCATGACGTGATGGCGAGGCAGGTCAGACCGTGACTGGCAAAACCCGACAGACACAGGGCACTAATAAGTGCGTTTAGCTGATAGAGGAGCCAGTCAGCGAATTCCATCAGGGATAGAGGCTGTTGCCTCGGTGAAATCCGGATCTATGGCTGCAATCTCAACCTGACTCACTTTCATTGATTGAGGGCTTGGCAAACCGGGGCGACCATCTATGTGTCAGCAAGCGAGCACGCACGGTGAAAGTGGCTTATCGACAGCCCCCAAAGGGAGGCATTACCGACCTGGTTATCGATTCAACCGGGCTGAAGGTGTTTGGCGAAGGCGAGTGGAAGGTCAGAAAACACGGCGCCGCGAAGCGGCGAGTGTGGCGCAAGTTGCATCAGGCGGTAGACCCGGTGGCCCACGATATCGTGGCGGCGGAAGTGTCGTTGGAAAATGTCCATGACGCCGAGGTGTTGCCAACCTTGCTCAACCCTCTGCGGCGCAAGCTGGGACGTGTTTATGCGGATGGCGCCTACGACAGCAAAGCCAGCCATCAGCTTATCTCGCGCAAAGGGGCGACAGCCTGTATCCCGCCTCGCAAGAATGCAGGGCTCTGGAAAAAGGGGCACCCAAGAAATGAGGCCGTGCTGGTGATGCGCAAAGAAGGGCTGGCGCACTGGAAGAAGATATCGGGGTATCACCGACGCTCGCTGGCAGAGACAGCGATGTATCGGTTCAAGCAGTTGATGGCGGGCAAAATCAGTCTGCGAACATACAACGGTCAGGTAGGGGAAGTGATGGCGTATGTTGGTGCAATCAACAAACTGAACACCCTTGGTCTGCCCGTCAGAAAGCCCCGAGTGTAACGATCACTTGGGGCTGGGGCAGTTGTGGCTTGATGGTTGATTTGGGAAACAACGCCGAGATTGATGCCCTGGGTCAAGCACTTTTCTTTCACATACCTGCCTTGTCCTACCAACTCACGCTCCGTGCTCAGGCTACAACAAACATGAGCATGAATTGTGCCGACTCCTGCATGAGATCTGGACACAAAAATCAGATCTATCACACGGTAACGTCTACTCCTTCTACGTCTGTTACTAATCGATTTTTTGCTCATGTAGGCTCATAGAAACCTCAGTTTACGCACGTAAAAAAGCCACGATTTTTTTCCAAAACACCTAAGCATTTTTTTTCATAACCACATCATTTTTTGCGAGAGTTTCATGCCGTTTTTTTTTACTTTTTATGGTGGAGTTATTCTGTGGAAATCTATTGTTTTTTTCACGAGAAAAAATTTTTCTATGAGTGTTTTTTTTGATTTCCATCGTTAGAAACCCCTCATTATTGACAATAAAAAGAGAGCAAAAAAACAATTGAAATTTCAGAATAAAATATTTTCGATATTTTTTGTTGTTTGCTATTGCCATTTATATGAAATCAACCTAAATTAACTGCAACAAGGTGCATGCTATACATTCACATCTACAAATGATGAATGTGTGCACTTTAACCTAAAAGTCATTTTTGGTAATAAGCTCCCCGCTATTCGCGGAGCTTCAACTACCAATAGATAAACACAAGTGGCGAAATATTCCATGTTAACATGTAAGGTAGTATTGTAATGAGAAAAGTAAACGATGATATTTGTGCGATTGATATCGAGACTCATAATGAAGCTCTTGAACTTTTGAGGGGTAGATTTAACCTGAATAAAATTATCCGCCCCCTTGATAAGCATGTTGTGCTCAAAAACTATAACCATATTCATGAACTCTATGACTTCCCTGCATTTGTAATTTTAGATAATGACATTGCAGAACCTGTAGCAAGTGCATTAGATAATGTATCTATTAAGATGTATTATGATGATATCGTGGCATCATTGGGCGATGATGAGAATGATAGGGCTGTTACTTATGACCAGGTACTTTCTGATTGGGCCCAAAGTAACATGCCCAGTTACTATAGACCAGGTAATGACTACCAATCTGCTGAGGAGTTTCTTGCAGAGATGGGGTCTGAAAATGTGAATGACTCTACTATTTTAAAGAATTTTAAAATGGCTGTTGATGTGCTGTTGAAAGCAAAGCCGTGATTGATGTGAGTTTAGTTTCAATGCTGAACAATTAAAGGTTGGTCTTGCTCGTTTCAAAAAATCACTGGTAATTCTAAAATTTAAATTGCTTTGTGTAGGTGCTTAAAACACCCATATCAAAAGTGTAAACTTCAAATTCGATGGAAATAGCATTCTCAACGTATGTGGGGCTGTAAATACCGCAGCTTGTTTACAGCCCCTTGTGTCTATTACCACATAGCCTGAAGTTAAATCGCCCTCTCTCTTTCGGGTATATTCTGCATCTAATCACTCTCGAGTTAATGGTTAGATATCGTGTCGCCATTTTTTCCATTTTTTCTCCCAAATGTTCCTAACATCAAGCACCCTATATAAAGAGACAGAACGAAAACACGCCGTCAAACAGGTCGAACGTCAGCTCACCAATACCAAGCCCAACGTCAGTAACCTGTTTGATGACTGGGTCCCCTACGTGGTAGCAAAGCGCACTGCAATTGTCGTTTAATTGGACAGACAGAATTTGATACTGACCAAGCTCAAGAAGACCTTGCCTGATTGGGCAGGGTAGTGGCTGACCGAGGCTTTAGTTTTATGGCACTGCTTGAGCGCCTTTTACAATAGTGAGATAGTGCGGCATCATCGTCCTTCCGGTCGCAAAGCGGCCCCATCCTCACAGGCCACCCGATGAAACAATTATCCGTTCTTGCTCTGCTTACATTATCTTCCATCTCGACATCTCCTGCCGCACTGGCTTCTGATAACGGCTTTACTGCCTTTGCATGGGGTGACAGTATCAACAACGTGTCTCAGAAGAATAATGCTTTCAAGCCAAGTGCAATCCAGCTTGGGGGCCAGAGCAAAATGTTTAATGGCACACCAAAGAAAACAGAGTGGGGTTTTTTGGGCGAACAAGCCAGCACCCCTTACAGCTACTCCTTCTTTCAGGGAGGCCTGTTTGACATTACGTTTACCGCCAAGGTCTACAGATCCAACGATCTTGCCACGGTCAGTCAGGCCAAAGCGGATTACGCCACTCTGAAAGATCAGATTGCACAGCGCCTCGGTCGCGTCGAGAACGTCGCTGAGTCATTTGACCCAAAAAAACCGTTCTTCTCCTGTATCTATGATGATAATTGCGGCTCCTATGGAGTCAGCTTCATCAATGCTGACACGCGAACCGTCCTTTTCCTGACAGGTTCTGAGGACGGCACAGGCAGCGAATTGATTTTGACGGTGAAGCAAAAGAAGTAAGGCCTCGAGCCTTCTGTTCATTCGTGTCGACGATACAGATGGGGCCTTGTTGCTCAAATCGGGGAACTATCTGTCATCTCGGTGATCTGATCCTGTAGCGCAGTCTCCGAGAGCATCAGATGGGCAAGTCCAAGCACAAGATCAGCATGGTGCGTATGACACCAAGGTCTGTCATGCGCTACTGAAGAAGAAGGGGGCGAAAGCCACCATACCGCCGAGAAAAAATGCGGCACCGTGGGAGGAAGACCATCCCCGCAACGAGGCGGTGACGGCGCTCAAGGCCGGTGAACTGAAGCAATGGAAGAAAGACTCCGGCTATCACCAGCGCTCGATAGCCGAGACCGCCATGTACCGGTTCAAGCAACTCATCGGGCCAACGCTGAGCCTGCGGAACTACAACGCCCAGGTGGGCGAAATCCTGGCTGGCGTGAAGGTGATGAACAAGCTGATAGGGCTTGGTATGCCTGTTCGCCAGCCAGTGAATTGAGTGGTATCAACGGGTTGGGGAACGGCCATCCAGCGACGGATTTGATCAACAACGCCTACAGATGGCGATAATCGTTGATGCTCATGTTTGACTCTATACTTGGGGTCGAAAACGTCACTCTGGGGGTAGAATGAGGCCTCAAAAACTCGTGGTGAAGGTTCCTTAAGTCACGTAGGCGGTAATACCCGACTTCGAGATTCCGCCACCTGGGGCGCGTCAAAATTCAGAAAAAGCTGAACGGTAGGCCGTTATTCAGTCCAATTACCACAGAGTCTCGCCGTCCTGAGTTTTTATCCAAAAATCATAAAATATAGAGAATCAATAAGATCTGACGGTGGTAATCACCCACACCTCATTTTGAGTTGCCTGATCTGTCATGTGTCAATTTGAGCCTATAACGGGTATTTCTACCGCCTCCTCCAGGTTCTTTTTCTAGGCATTTTTTTTCAAGTAGATCAGTAAGGTGGCGCGTGGCTGTAGATTTGCTCACCTGAGCAATTTTTTGATACTGGCTGGCACTAATGTACGGTAGGCCGTCCTGTGTGTAACCGTCGAGCAAATGGTTCAGTATCATCACCTGTTCAGGGCACAATTGGTCACTAGCGTGTAGCAGCCAGAAGCGGTTTCGAGCAAGCGCATGGGTGCATGATTGTTGGGCCTGTTCCAGCGTGATGTTGAGTGTGTCCAAAAACCAAACCAGCCACGCTGTGACATCCAAGCCTCCTCTCTGAGCCTGCTCCAGAGCGCGATAGTAATCAGCTCGACGCTCAAAAATCACAGTCGGCATTGCATACAGACTGATGCTCTGGTTGTCGGCCTGAGAGAGTGCAAGATCGGTGAGGGCTCGGGTAATCCGTCCGTTACCGTCATCAAACGGATGTAACGTGACAAACCAGAGATGACAGATAGCGGCTCGCAGTAATGGATCTAGGCAGGGATCATCGAAACTGGTATTGAACCAGTCGATGAAAGTGGCCAATTCCTGCTCTAGCCCCTCTCGTGGTGGGGCCTCGAAATGCACGATGAGTCGATCTCGTGCTCCGGATATCACCTGCATCGGCTCATCACCACGCAGCTGGCCAACACGTATCTGATGCGATCTCCGGTCATCTGCGGGAAAAAGCCAGCGATGCCATTGCAGCATGCGTTCAAGCGTCAATTGCTCATCACTGCTAATTGCATCCACAATCATCGCGGCCAGTCCCTCGGATCTAACTGAGGTAGGGTAGGGTGACTGCTCCACTATCCCGAGGCGACATGCCAGAGATGCACGTAACGACTGCGCGTTCAGTTGCTGATTCTCGATGGCCGAGGACGCGACGATATTGGCCAGCAGCGTATCTAGGGCATGTGTCTGATGCGCCAGTGTTGTGCTGTGAGCTGACAAATGAAGGCCCTGGAGTAGTCCCAGATTGCGGTGTGCCAGACGTAGTCGTGGAAGTAATAGCCTCTCTTGCCAGCAAAAATGTGGCCAGTCCTCATGTTGCCAGATCCAGTCTACTGTCATCGATAATCTCGTTAATTCTGCGTCGCGGGCAAGCAGTGCAATGCCACAAATGAGCCGAATTGACACCTTATTCGGCTCACGGTATGAACCGATAATAGCCCTCATTCGGCTCATTCCACAACTCACAGCGCTGATTGACAACTGGCTGGGAACACTATTGATAGGCCAGGATTGCTTGACCAATTCCGTAAAACAGTTACCTCTGCGGTGACTGGTTTATGGCATCGGATCTCGGCTTGTAAAGACTTACTCTTCGTGCAGTTATTCAGCAGGGACAGCCTACTGCTTGATCCATGCATGCATGCAGGCTGTGGTTGGATACCCCGGTTTATCGTGCAACGGTAGTCACCGACCACACGTACTCTATGACTTGTTTAATCGCTTCGATTCTGATTGTTTCCGGATAAGGCTGGCAGATCATACATCACCAATAGTTGCCTCATTCAAGGCTGTGAGGTTTTTAAAGTACTGGGGGCGATTCAGGGATACCTCCACTGATACCGGTAAACTCCGCTAACATCGGTGCAATATGGTAGAGTGGTATCTCGAATTGCTAATGAAGTTTCTCGGATTTTCAATTAGATATGAATTATAGGTGAGAGTTTTTCCAGCCTTTACCAAGCTAGCTTTCTGTCTTCACTACCCACGGAAACTATGGCGTGACAAGAACGAACATCTGAGAACACAGCCAAGAGCGATTAGTTAACAGCAGGAGAAGATATGTCACTTAAGGCTATTGCTGCCGAACTCGGAATTTCTGTCACCACTGTCAGCCGAGCGCTTGGTGGGTTTTCTGATGTCTCGGCAGAGACCCGTATGCGTGTGGAGATGGAGGCACAACGTCGGGGTTACCGTCCAAACACCCAAGCAAGACGACTTAAAACTGGGAAAATTGATGCGGTTGGCTTTGTGTTTCCTGAACATGCCGTACCATTTAACAGCAGTGTGTTCATGGATATGGTCAGTTGTATAAGCCGTGAACTGGCCAAGCATGATATCGACTTACTGCTGATAGCTGATGATGAGGGGGCTGACAGTCACAGCTATATGCGTTTGGTCAAAAGCCGCCGGGTTGATGCTCTGATTGTGGCTCACACGTTGGACAACGATCCGCGCCTGATACACCTTCTTGAGGCTGGCATACCGTTTCTGGCTCTCGGAAAAGTGTTGTCCGGTCTTCCCTGTGCTTGGTTTGACTTTGATAACCATGCGGGCACGTGGCATGCCACGCAGCATCTCATTGCACTTGGGCATCAGCGAATTGCATTACTTAGTGAGGATAGTTCCCGGGCCTATGTCATGGCTCGACGCCAAGGTTGGCGAGATGCCCTAAGTCTACATAGCTTGCCTGAGACTTGGCTACGTTTAATTACCCCTACACGACGCGCTGGTTACCAAGCTGTGAACGAGCTAATGTCACTTCCACTTCCCCCTACCGCCATTATTACCGATAGCGACTTGAGTGGTGACGGTGCAGCCATATCGCTGTTGCTTTCTGACCATCTATATGGAGAGCATGCAGTCTCTCTAGTTGTCTACGACGGTTTGCCACAGGACAGTATCATAGAATTGGATGTGGCAGCCGTTCTTCAGTCAACAAGAGAGCGTGTCGGCCGTCAGGTTGCTGACATGATACGTAAACTCATCACAGATGTTTCTCCGGAAACGCTGCAAGTGCTCTGGCAGCCGGATTTTAATCCGGGTAAAACAGCCCTTCCCCCTTCGTCTTAGTTTTAACCAGATCACACATCCGAAACGTTTTGGTTGATGGCCGAAACGTTTCGGATCAACAGTAGGACATACTCGAAAACGGAGATGTCTTATGGAACCGACGTACCGCAGGCTGAGCAGCCCCCACTCAAACCTGATTATTAAAACTCACCCTTATGCCGAGATAGTTTGGTGGGGATCCGCTCTGCAACACTTTAATCCAGATGACTGTATTAGCCTCGAAAGACCGGTTGCGAATGGTCGTCTAGATATAGACACGCCGTTGACCTTAATGGCTGAGAACGGACTAGGACTTTTTGGCTCTCCAGGGCTGGAGGGACACCGAAATGGTCTCGATGCATCGCCAGTGTTCAGAACCGTCAGAGTCGAGCAGATCGGAGAAGTACTCACTCTGACGAGTGAGGATTCGGTGGCGGGCCTACGGATGGTGAGTGAGTTGATACTGACATCTTCAGGCGTACTGAAAATGCGGCATGCCCTAACGAACCTCCGTGAAGGGGATTGGCAGGTTAATCGTTTCGCGATCACTTTACCTGTGGCTGAGCGAGCGGGAGAAGTGATGGCCTTTCATGGACGCTGGACACGCGAGTTTCAACCGCACCGGGTCCGACTAACACATGATGGTTTTGTCTTAGAAAACCGCCGGGGCAGAACGTCCCATGAGCATTTTCCAGCGCTGATTGCAGGTACTCCTGGCTTTTCTGAACAGCAAGGTGAGGTGTGGGCTGCACATCTGGGCTGGAGCGGAAACCATCGCATGAAATGTGAGGTCAAAACTGACGGGCGACGTTACCTTCAGGCGGAAGCCTTATGGATGCCTGGAGAGAAAGCACTTAAGCAGGATGAAACCCTGTATACCCCTTGGTTGTACGCCTGCCATTCCCCTGATGGTCTCAACGGCATGAGCCAGCAATATCACCGTTTTTTGCGTGATGAAATCATTCACTTCCCTGATCAGAAACCTCGTCTGGTGCACCTCAACACTTGGGAAGGTATTTATTTTGACCACAACCCTGACTACATCGCGCAGATGGCTGAGCGCGCAGCAGCACTTGGTGTCGAGCGATTCATTATCGACGATGGCTGGTTCAAAGGGCGCAATGATGATCATGCAGCCCTAGGTGACTGGTATCTAGATGAACAGAAATATCCAGATGGGCTAATGCCAGTGATTAATCATGTGAAATCTCTTGGCATGGAGTTTGGAATTTGGCTAGAACCCGAAATGATCAATCCAGACTCTGACCTCTTTCGCCTGCATCCCGATTGGGTGCTATCAATGCCGGGCTATACACAACCAACCGGAAGACACCAGTACGTTCTCAACCTGAATATTCCCGAAGCTTTTACATACATTTATGAACGTTTTTTATGGCTACTGGGCGAACACCCTGTTGACTATGTGAAGTGGGACATGAACCGTGAACTTGTCCAAGCGGGGCATGAAGGTCGTGCAGCGGTGGACTCACAGACCAGACAGTTTTACCGGCTATTGGAGCTTTTGAGAAAACGTTTCCCTCGAGTTGAGTTTGAATCCTGTGCTTCTGGTGGCGGGCGTATCGACTTTGAGGTGCTTGCTCGCACACATCGTTTTTGGGCTTCTGATAACAATGATGCCTTAGAGAGATGCACCATACAGCGTGGGATGAGTTACTTCTTCCCTCCGGAGGTTATGGGAGCACACATTGGTAGCCATCGTTGCCATGCCACCTTCCGGCAACACAGCATTGCTTTTCGCGGCTTGACGGCTCTTTTTGGGCATATGGGCCTAGAGCTGGACCCGGTGACAGCAAGTGAAGACGAATCTGCTGGTTACTGTCGATATGCTGCGCTCTACAAAAAATGGCGTCAGCTTATTCACACCGGCACGTTGTGGCGGGTTGATATGCCAGACGTTGCAACTCAGGTTCAAGGCGTCGTGAGCTCAGATCAAACGCAGGCGCTTTTTCTCGTGAGTCAGCTCGCGATGCCTGATAACACCTTACCGGGAACCCTGCGTATCCCGGGGTTGGAAGCGCAGGCCCGTTATCGCCTCCACGTTGTTGATCATCCCGATCTTCAACTGGTTGGTGAGGGGGGGCATACCATGCGTAGGTTGCCAGAATGGATGTGCCAGAACACCGAGGTCTGCGGAGAATGGCTAGCACTGGCTGGTATTCAGCTTCCCATACTGGATCCGGAAAGCGCCATGCTAATAGCTCTTGAGCGTTTGGCATAATAAGACCTGGGCCGGTCTCGGCCCTTTCTATTCTATCCCGAGAGGATAAAAATAATGAATGCGCCTAGTACTCATAAGAAAAAGGATTTCTGGATTTTCGGCCTGTTCTTTTTTCTCTACTTTTTCATTATGGCAACCTGTTTTCCATTTCTACCTGTTTGGTTGTCTGACGTTGTTGGATTAAGTAAAACAGATACCGGAATTGTTTTTTCATGCTTGTCATTGTTTGCAATTAGTTTCCAGCCTCTGCTGGGGATTATCTCAGATCGTCTTGGCCTAAAAAAACATCTGATGTGGCTCATTAGCCTGCTTCTGGTACTGTTCGCCCCTTTCTTTCTGTACGTGTTTGCTCCGCTCTTGCGGTTTAGCATCTGGGCTGGAGCTCTGAGTGGTGGATTATATATCGGCTTTGTTTTTTCAGCTGGGGCCGGTGCCATTGAGGCGTATATTGAACGTGTCAGCCGCAGCAGCGGGTTTGAATACGGTAAGGCTAGGATGTTCGGTTGTCTAGGATGGGCTCTCTGTGCCACCACGGCAGGACTACTCTTCAACATTGATCCATCCCTGGTGTTCTGGATGGGTTCAGGCTGCGCGTTATTGCTGGTTCTTTTATTGGCGTTGGCGCGTCCAGGAACCAGTCAGACGGCGATGGTCATGAATGCGTTGGGCGCGAACTCCCCCGTGATTTCCGGAAAAATGGTATTTAGTTTATTTCGTATGCGTCAGATGTGGATGTTTATGCTCTACATGATTGGAGTTGCCTGCGTTTATGACGTTTTTGACCAGCAGTTTGCTACATTCTTCCGATCCTTTTTTGATACACCAGAGGAGGGGATTAGAGCATTTGGTTTTGCCACTACGGCTGGCGAGATTTGCAATGCCATCATTATGTTCTGTTCTCCTTGGGTGATTAACCGCATCGGTGCTAAAAACACGTTGATTGTTGCTGGACTGATTATGGCTATCCGCATCACTGGGTCGGCCTTTGCTACTACAGCAACTGAAGTAGTTATCCTGAAAATGCTACATGCTCTAGAAGTGCCATTCCTATTGGTCGGCGCGTTCAAGTATATCTCAGGTGTTTTTGATATCCGGCTATCAGCATCTATTTATCTGATCGGCTTTCAATTCTCAAAACAATTGGCAGCGATATTCCTCTCAATCTTTGCAGGTCACCTGTATGACAGTATTGGATTCCAGAGCACCTATCTGGTACTGGGTGGAATCGTCTTGGCTGTTACCGTCATATCTATATTCACCCTGAGTAATTCCCGCAAATCGGTAACTTCTTCAACAGAACCTACAATAGAACTTAAGGAGGTCCGCGTATGAAACAACGTATTGCGACTGCACACTCTGCACTTGATTCACTCCTTAGTCATCGCGGTGTTACTTGGTATCCATCATTTCATTTGGCTCCTCCAGCCGGGTGGATGAATGACCCGAACGGGCTTATATATTTTGGTGGACGCTATCATGCGTTTTATCAGCACCACCCTGCAAGCGAGCATCAAGGATCTATGCACTGGGGACATGCCACCAGTAAAGATATGCTGCACTGGCAACACGAACAGATTGCACTGGCTCCAAGTGAAGAATATGACAGAGATGGGTGTTTCTCTGGTTGTGCTGTGGACGATAATGGAGAGTTGTCGCTGGTCTACACTGGCCATGTCTGTCTGGAAGAGCGAGGGGATGACAGTCTTATCCGTGAGGTGCAGTGTTTAGCTACTAGTCGTGACGGAATTAATTTTGAAAAACAGGGATGTGTGCTGACCCCACCGGAAGGAATCATGCATTTTCGTGATCCGAAGGTCTGGCGGGAGAATGGATTTTGGTGGATGGTTATTGGCGCACGAGATGCTTCTGATACCGGTCAGGTACTTCTATATCGCGGTACGTCACTGCGGGACTGGCATCTGGAACGGGTACTAGCGCACTCGGCCTCTGGGTCAAGCTATATGTGGGAATGCCCGGACTTCTTCCACTGTGGCGACCACCACTGGCTAATGTTCTCTCCACAGGGGATGAAAGAGGAAAAATTCCGATTTCGCAACCGTTTTCAGAGTGGTGTGTTGCCTGGTCACTGGCAACCTGGAACTGCATTTGCCGTAACCGGTGAATTCGAAGAACTTGACCACGGGCATGATTTTTATGCTCCGCAATCTTTTGTCGCTGATGACGGCAGACGAATCATAATGGCTTGGATGAACATGTGGGAGTCCCCAATGCCTACCAAGCGCGAAGCGTGGGCGGGCTGTTTGACACTACCGAGAGAGCTTTATGAACGCAATGGGCGTTTGTGCCAGCGTCCTGTCAAAGAAGTTCAGTCTCTTCGTAAAGCCCGCCAGCCGCTACTATTTGAGAAGCTTAGCGGTACACATTTGCTCACTGAAGATGCGAATGCTGTAGAGCTTGAACTGACTTGGCATACCGGCGACAGTCAAGCAGAACACTATGGAATCCGTTTGGGGGAAGGGCTCCGGCTCTATGTAGATAACCAAGCTGGACGGTTGGTACTCTGGCGTTATTACCCGGATGAGGGACTGGATGGTTATCGCAGCATTGCTCTGCCTGATGGGGCTCATCTGACACTTCGTGTTTTCCTGGATCTCTCGTCTGTGGAGGTATTTGTTAACGATGGGGATGCGACCTTGTCCAGTCGTATTTACCCGCAGCCAGGAAAGCGCCAGTTGTCGCTGTATTCAGCGCATGGAGAAACTGTATTGATGGGCGGCTCTCTGTGGACGTTGGCTTGAAAAATGGTACTGCTGCTAAAAGCGGCAGTATATTTGGTTCAATAATGCTGAAATAGTTAGTTTGATGAGCCAAATATAAATGTCGTGAGCAGATTTATATCAAAATCGAGAGAAATATTCAGGTGCAGCAGTGGGTTACTGATTTGTGCCGTAGAGAGTGACTGTTTTTAAACATATAGATATGGCTCATTCCTTAAACCTAAAATGTAAACAATGGCCCATCATCTCATTCTCGTGGAGCAAGGACAGAATGATAGTTCTGTACAGGTCAACTATGTCTTATAGGTTGCACCACTGACTGTGGTGCATGTTTTCCATTTATCTATCAAGCATTTTTTATTAGGGAAGGTGCGAATAAGTCACCAAGTACAAAAATACGCCTTTGTAAGCATTTGAATTAAATCGACTAAAATTTTCAGTTTTGTTGTGGAGGGTACTTGTTCTCACCCTCCCTAGCCTAGGTTGGTGAGCTGACTCACCTTTGACGATGGTTATGGCTCGAGAATCGCTAAAGCGTGATTTTCTAGTGTACAACCTCCAGCATCTCAAGATACGAGATATATTTTATTATATGTCCCCCAGTTTTCCGGGGGATTATATTAGTAACTCCAACAATTACGGCCTTTTTCCTTGCTACGATATAGGGCTGCATCAGCAAGTGATATTGCCTCTATGTAATTACGTTGGCCTTTCGTTACACCAATACTAAGCGTAACGGTACAGTTTTTTTCTCGCCATTTTAGTTTACATACCTGCTTCTGAAGCCGATCTAAAAGTTTAGGAACTATCTCTGAATCAACCATTAGGATTGCTGCAAACTCATCACCTCCAATTCTGTACACATTTTCTAGACCAAGAACTGATACTAAAGTATCAACTACTCTGCATAAAACTAGATCACCAAGTTGATGGCCATAGTTGTCGTTTATTTTTTTAAAGTCATCAAGATCTATAAGTATGAGTGTATAATCTGATGAAGACATATCAATCGCTTCTAGGTCTTGGTTGAATGCTCTACGATTGAACACACCTGTAAGAGGATCTAATCGAAGTTCTTTTTGATGAATATGATACTTTTTCTCAAGAGCCTCTATCTCATCTAGATTTTTTCCAACAAACCAAGAGTAAAGTTTTTTATCATTCGATACTCTTTCAATTTCATTGTTGTCAATCTGCTGAATTCTATCTGATATCAATGTTTGTTCATGTTTGAATATACGAATTAATAGCATGATTCCAAACCCAGCCAACAGCGCAATAGCAGTTGTTGGGAAAAGTACTTTACTCATTTCTGATTTTAGTATGTCTGTAAAATGACTAGGTGGTAAATATAGCCCCAATTGCCATTCTGACCCGGGTAATTCATGTAAAATTAAATAGCCATTCCAAGTCTTTGCCAAAGAAAAATAATTTTTTGGTGATAAATTTGTATTTGCATCTAGCAAGTTAGGGTTTACAATTGAAATTAAGTTTTGTGATGGTTTATGTTCTAAATATAAAGATGCATTAAGCTCTCCGAGGGAATAACTAAGAGTTTGATGTAGTGATTCTAAAGGGGCATCAACTAATAATAAACCAACTGTTGTACCAGTGGAATCAATAACTTTCTTTCCAAAAATCAATACTGAGCTGTTATCTACTTTTTCATATATACCAACCCAAGATGGTTCATCAGTACTCTTATTAAGGAGGTCAGCCCATGGTCGATGCTGAGGCTTAAAGTAACCTATAGTTGTTTGTAGTGGATAACTTTCAATTGTATTTGAATTTAGATCGTAATAATGGATAGCGTGCTGATTTGGCATTTTAATACGATGTACAATTGGCCAGTATTGATTAATAGCAGATTCTCCACTTCTTAAAGCATCTAGATCTAAATGTGCAGACAGAACTTCCAGTTGAATCTTGTTGGTATTGAAAATCTTTTTTAAATACGATTTTTCAAGAACGGTTAACAGGTGATTGTAATTAACCAAGTGCAATCTAACAACATGCTTGTAATTAACTATAGCCATGTAAGTAGTCAGCATTAAAGTTAGCAGTATTATAAGTGACAACGCTTTGAAGAATAAATAATTTAATCTAGATTGAGATGCTCTCACTTTGTTTACCCCTCCTACGTTCAATTAGATGAACAAAGATAAATGATATTCCGCTAACGATAGCGATAAAATTTCCTGCGCTTTGTATACCATTATTCTTGGAATAAGGTGCGCCACTATTTCTACGTGTTTGATATGTTTTTATCTTAAAAAGACAAAAGTTATTTTTTAAAAAAATAGCGGCATTATATTCTATCCAAAAATTTTGCTAGTGGTTCTGGGCGGGAAATTTGATATCCCTGAATTCTTTTAACTCCGCAAGAAATAACAAAGTCTTTCTCCCATTCGGTTTCTACTCCTTCTGCGAGCACTTGGCATTTGGCCAGATTCCCTATCTGAACTAGTAGTTTATATAACTGCTGACCTTTATATGTAGAGCAATCTTTCAATAATGAACGGTCAAGCTTTACTTTATCAAATGGGTATTTCATTAAGTGTGGGAAAGACGCGAATCCAGCCCCAAAATCATCCATGGCAACATTAATCCCAAGCGACTGTAACTTCTTAATGGTATTAGATAATTCTACCGTGTTATCAAGTAAAGTTTCTTCAGTAATCTCAATCTCAATTTTATTCGGGTCAACCTCAAAAAATTCTATACGAGATGTTAAGTAGCAAACAAAATTACGTTGGCTAAATGTGGAAGCGGAAATGTTAAGCGCGACACGTTCTAATCTATTTAATGGCATTTTCTGCATGTCAGCTAATACTAGGTCAATAACAATATAATCGAGCATTGGCATAGCATCTAATTGTTGAAAATCAGATATAAAACTCGGACCACAGAGTTCTCCTGACTCATCAAGATAACGAATGAGAGCCTCTACACTTAACGGTGAGTTTGAGCTGGACTCTTGGCATTGGTAGTACATTAAGAATTTTCCTTTTTTTACCATACCTTCAACTCGTATTTGTGCTTTTGCTCGCTCTTGATTGTTACGTGCGGAGGACCTAATCTCTGCTAGCAGATGACCAAGAGTGATCCGTTTGATATCACAGCCATCATTCCGTTCATTTATACCCGTGCCTGCAAACGAAATATAAAATGGTTTATATATATATATGCCAATTGTTATTATAAATAATTGCAATAGCGAACCATCGATACTATTACCCATCGCTATATACCCACTCAACAATGGTGGTGTCATCCAATCTATAGTTGTAATTATTGGGTTTACAAGGCCAATAGATATAGCAAAATAAGCAATGCCAAAACTAATTAATGGTACAAAAATAAATGGTATTATGAGTAGTGGGTTGAAAATTATAGGTAGCCCAAACAATAAGACTTCATTTATATTAAATACAACCATTGGCAAAGCTGCCAGAGCTAGCATTGTATGATTACGGTTCTGTGAAAATAATAGAATGCAGAATAGTAAACAAATGCTGTTGCCAGACCCCCCCATGGAGAGGAATGCATCGTAGAACCCTTGGCTAACAATATTTACAGGCACTATTCCAGCATGTGCATCAGCAAGGTTATGTTCTGTAGCTTGATAAAGCATTTGTTTTATTGGAAGTAGGAAGTTATGCCCATTAATACCAATTGAACCTAACAAGCCTAATATGGTCTGATATAGAAGTCCGCCTGACCAAGTTAATGGATTAAGTCTATATTCGCCGAAGTTCTCAACAGATAAATTAAATATATACTTACTAAGTGTAGATAGACCAAGTACTAGAATTGCAAAACAAGAAAACCGAGCAACATGCAAAGAGATGGCTAAGGGGAAATCGAGTGAATGTGGAACAAGATCTCGTAATGTAACCTTCTTGCAGTAGATTAAGGTTAAAATCGGGCTTACTAAAGCCAATATAGTGTTATTTGGGAGGTGAAAAACAGGGGAGTATAAGTTGTTTGCATGAGATAAACTATAGAATAGTATTATTGCGTATACAATAAAAGCACCACTATTTATAGATGTTTTGTGAGATAAATAGTAACTAGTTAACACACACAGTGCAAGAGGATAAAAATTAATTAAAGTGTGTGAAAGTTGAATTAGTAGATCTGATATAGTAGCATAATTTGCGTGAGCAAAGCCCTGCCCAAGCAAAACACACAATGAGTTTGTAAGTGTTAATGGTAATAGAAGTAGTGCAATTGCTGAAATGTCATATATATATGAGCTAAAAGCATGCTGAAGCTTATCTCTATTTTCTTTTAAACTGTTCTTAATAAACAATTTAACCTCTACATTGAATTGTTTTATAATGTATTTAATCAGGTGAGAGTCGATGTGGCTTTTTAACAAGATTGGGTTGTTATAACTTTTGACTTTCCATTATGCAGTGTATAAGTCATTTACCCCTGACATTAATAGACATGGCTATATTTACGGTAACTACTATTGATTCATTGTTGTGTCTGGTTGAAATATAATAATAAGTTCAACCTGAAGTCATGCCAATCATGGACATTATAATAATAAATAGGACTGTATGAAGTACTGTCTTAATATAAGATGAGTTATTAGTTGTATGCATTTTATTGTTCAATTCTGTACATCTCTCTTGTTTTTTGTGTTTAATTGAGTATGAGTGGTCGGAAAGTATACATAGGAAATGCTGAACACCGACTGTATGAATGGGGGTTTACAGACTGTACAGATCTACTTATCACCTGAGACCAGCCTCAAACTGAGGTCTTGGTTACTAGATTGGCCCCTTAAAGATCCAGACACTTCGCCCCTCTTAACTTAAGAGGTAGTCTTGAAACTATGTGCAGTACTAGTCACAACGAGAAGATGGTCGAAGTATTAACAGGGGCAGAGCGCCGTCGACGCCGGACTCCGCAAGAGAAAATCGCTATCGTGCAGCAGACCTTTGAGCCTGGGATGACCGTCTCTCATGTCGCTCGCTTGCACGACGTCAACGCCAACCAGCTTTTCAAATGGCGCAAACAATTCCAAGAATGGTCGCTCACGGCGATCACCGCCGGTGAGGATGTTGTTCCTGCCTCCGAGTTGGCTGCTGCCATCAAGCAGGTCCGAGTGCTCCAGCGTCTGCTCGGGAAGAAGACCATGGAGAACGAGATCCTCAAAGAAGCCGTGGAGTATGGCCGAGCAAAAAATGGATTGCGCATGCGCCCTTGTTGCCGGGGGACGACGATTAAGTGGTGTGAGCCAAGCCCTTAATGTATCGCGTGCTCAGCTATCCGTTCGTGTTCATCGAAAACCAGGTTGGCAAGATGGTCGTCATCATCGCCTGCATGATGATGCTGCCTTACTTGGCCGGATCATGGAGGCGATGGCTGAGCTTCACTCCTATGGCTATCGTCGAGTCTGGGCGCTGTTACGGCGTCAGTCAGAGGCAACACGACAGCCTCTGGTAAACGCCAAACGGGTATATCGCGTCATACGCGATCATGGACTGCTGCTGGAAAGAATACCGGCTGCACCATTGACCCTGCGGGCACATAAGGGACGTGTTGCCGCCAAGGAGAGCAATCGACGTTGGTGCTCAGCGAGCTGTAGCTGACGCACAACTTTCTTATTGGTGGTCATGCGCTGATTCCAGATAACACGGTAAGGGTATGGTTTTATTATCCGGTGTGAAGTCGTATGACGACTCCCTTTGGTGGGCAACTGTCAGGTGAATACCGTATCCATACACGTTTCAGTCCATGCTATCCAATTGACCACCAAGCGCAATCAGTTTAGCTAATGATGGCTTAGTTTTAATAATTTGAGCTTATGGATAAGTTTATGCAATATACTGACTATTCAAAAACGTAAACCTCTCTGCAATCCTGTAGATAATAGATTGAGCATTCAAAATTTCATTACAGAAAAAATCAATGAATTGGAAGTGATTTACTCAAATCTTATTGATTTTAGTAATGCTAGGATGAGAATAATATGAGAGGATTGATGAAGATATGATAGATGGAGGCATTGCATGCCAGTTGCACCTTTGATTAGTCCAAAGATATTTGAGATTGCCCCTGGATTTCGCGCTATAAGTATTACGGTCTTGGCGTCAGAAATAATTGATTCTGATGTAGCGACTCAGGCACTTTTAGACTCATATAAGTGTGTGCATGAGGATAATCCTACTTGGGCCGAAGCACACCTTGCTGCATGGGGAGAGGTATTTAAGACGTTTGGTGCAAAACCGAAGAGAACGCCATGCTCTGCCGAGGCTTTACGTAATAGAGTCCTAAAGGATGGTGGGATCACAAGTGCAGATCCTATCGTTGATCTCTATAATGCCATCAGCATTAAATATGCAATTCCTGTCGGTGGTGAAAACTACGAAGCATATGTTGGGATACCACACCTAACAATTGCTGAAGGTACAGAAGCATTTGATACAGTCAAATCAGGCCAGCCAGCAAATGAACCACCAGAGAAAGGGGAAGTCATTTGGAGAGATGAAGCAGGAGTAACCTGCCGTAGATGGAATTGGCGTCAAGGTGTAAGAACTCGACTGGATGAGCATGCAAAAAAGATGTGGTTCATTTTAGAAAGTCTGCCAGAAATGCCGCGTGAGGCCCTACAGGCTGCTAGTGATGACCTTATTTCTGGTCTCAAGAAAATGATGCCAGAAGCGCAAATTGTATTTACATACGTTGAAGATAAAGAATAAATAAGTTTATTTATCGCGTTTCTCTATATCTCAACCTTCTTCTGCCAAAGAGAAGGTTGAATTTTGATTAATTTCATGGCTAGGGAACACAAGAGATGTTTTCAGGACTAAGTGCTTTTCCCCTGACGCCCGTCAACCATCACGGCATCGATGAAAGGGCCTATATCCACCTGATAGAGCGATTAGCTCTAGCCAATGTTGACTCGATTGGCGCACTGGGTTCTACAGGAAGCTATATCTACCTAAGCCGTGAGGAAAGGGCCAAAGCGGCGTCACTTGCTGTCAATCATGGGAAGGTGCGAACAAGTCCCTGATATGAGATCATGTTTGTCATCTGGAGCCATGAAAAAGGGTTCATCATGAGTCATCAGCTCACCTTCGCCGACAGTGAATTCAGCAGTAAGCGCCGTCAGACCAGAAAAGAGATTTTCTTGTCCCGCATGGAGCAGATTCTGCCATGGCAAAACATGGTGGAAGTCATCGAGCCGTTTTATCCCAAGGCTGGTAATGGCCGGCGACCTTATCCGCTGGAAACCATGCTGCGCATTCACTGCATGCAGCATTGGTACAACCTGAGCGATGGCGCGATGGAAGATGCTCTGTAC
>NZ_JBFODM010000082.1:0-17274 GCF_040908325.1 Aeromonas sp. R4-1 | reverse complement strand
ATTCACGCTGGCCAACCTGTTTCGGGCGGACCAAATGATACGTCAGTGGGAGAGATCTCACTAAAAACTGGGAATAACGCCTTAAATGGCGAAGAAACGGTCTAAATAGGCTGATTCAAGGCATTTACGGGAGAAGAAATCGGCTCAAACATGAAGAAATGAAATGACTGAGTCAGCCGAGGAGAATTTCCCCGCTTATTCGCACCTTCCCTAACTGGATCAGAGACGCACTGCTCAACGATCTTTTTGGATTCACTGGCGAGCGACATACTGGCCCTCCCCTTAGCCGAGATCTCGCTGCCGCTTCTTGCAGCAACATCATCACCCTGCCAGGAATAGGCCGACGTATTGGCGCACCACATTTGGCTCGAGCAGCGGGAACCGTCCAAATTCGCTCCTCCAGATTAAACTCACTCCACTGCGCACCCAATGCCTCGCCGCTGCGACAGCCAAGTAGGATCACCAATTTGGCTGCCAATTTTAATCCGCGGCTGGCCCTGCTCTGTTCAAATGCAATCCAAATCTGAGCGAGTTCACGCATGGTCAACACACGAGAGCCTCTCTCAGGTTGAGAGCCCACATCTTCGGTGCGTAATTGCAGCACCGGGGAGCCGCCAATGAGATTACGCCGAATACAAAAACTAAGTATGGATTTTAACCTGCGCAATAAATGCCCTGCGTTTTTCGGCTTTTTCTTGCCAATCTTATCAAACCACTCCAGCCAGCTCGAAAACGGGATCTGTTCCACCGGAATACCAATAAACAGAGGTTCGAAATAGCGCTGCATGGTATGCTCATAGAGCATGACCGTACGAGGCCGCAGCTTGGGCAAATGGTGCTCACGAAAATGCTCGCAGCACTGTTTCAGGGTGACATCATGCTTCTGGTGGAGTTTATCCCAGAAAACTCTGGGATGTTCATTACGTTCAAGAGCGCCACGGATAGCAGGGATCAACGCCTTGGCATCAGCGAGTTTAAGGTCGGGATAGCGTCCAATTTTGAGTCTCGCTGCTTTTCCTTGCCAGCGATAGCGATATTGCCACGAGATGGTGCCTCGCTCGGTGACCCGAGCTGACAGTCCATCACGGTCTGACAATTCCGTCTTGCCAAAGTAGGGCTTACCATAGAGGGCCCGTAGCTTCGTATCAGTAAGTGGCATATGACTCTCCTGTGACTGGTCATCTGATTTTTCACTGACACATTAACGCGTCCTAACGTGTACACAGATATGTACCAAACTGGTCTGAAACGGACTGAATCAAGATCGGACAAAGTGAGACAATCTGAGATAACACTCCGTATAACGACTTGTTTTTCAAGCATATAGACACAATTCAGAACCACGAAATGAACCAGCAGACAAATCCTACCTTCTATTTCCACGACTACGAGACCTTCGGCATCAGCCCCGCCAAGGACAGACCGTCGCAGTTTGCCGGTATTCGTACCGATGCGGATTTCAATATCATTGGTGAGCCGCTGGTCATCTATTGCAAGCCTCCGGCGGACTACCTGCCGGATCCGGAGGCGTGCCTGATTACCGGTATCACACCACAAAAGGCAATGAAGGATGGGCTGTGCGAGCCGGATTTCATTCGCCAGATCCACGAGCAATTCGCCACGCCGAATACCTGTGTGCTTGGCTACAACAGCATCCGCTTCGATGATGAAGTGACCCGCTACACCCTCTATCGCAACTTCTATGACCCCTATGCCTACAGCTGGCAGAACGGCAACTCCCGATGGGATATTCTCGACATGCTGCGGGCCTGCTATGCCCTGCGCCCGGAGGGGATCGAGTGGGCCTTTGACGATGAGGGCAAGCCGAGTTTCAGACTTGAAAAGCTGACAGTCGCCAACGGCGTGGCCCACGCCAATGCTCACGATGCACTCTCGGACGTACTGGCCACCATCGAGATGGCCAAGCTGGTGAAAAAAGCCCAACCCAAGCTGTTTGGTTACCTCTTTGACCTTCGCAACAAGAACAAGGTGAAGGCGCTGATTGACGTGGTGACCATGAAGCCGCTGGTGCATGTCTCCGGCATGTTCTCCCCTTGGCAGGGTTGTGCAAGCTGGGTCTCGCCACTCGCCTGGCACCCCACCAACCAGAACGCGGTGATCATGGTCGACCTGACCCGCGACCCCACCCCGCTCATTGAACTCTCCAGCGAAGAGATCCGCGAGCGCCTCTACACCAAGAAAGAGGAGCTGGGGGATCTGGCAAGCATTCCGGTGAAACTGGTACACATCAACAAGTGCCCGGTACTGGCGCCGGCCGCCACCCTGACCGCGGAGCGCGCCAATGAGCTCGGCATCAATCGGGAGCAGTGCCGCAAGAGCCTGGATCTGCTGCGCGCCCACCCAGAGGTGCGGGAAAAACTGGTGGAAGTGTTCAATCAAGAGTTCGCCGGCAGCAATGACAGCGACCCCGATACCCAGCTCTACGCCGGATTCTTTGGCCATGGCGACAAGTCCACCATGGATCTGGTGCGTGCCACCCCCGCGGATCTGCTGGGTGAGCGGGAGTTCGCCTTTACCGACTCCCGGCTGCCGGAGATGCTGTTCCGCTACCGCGCCCGCAACTGGCCACACACCTTGAGCGAAGCAGAGCAGAAACGCTGGCGCCTGCACTGCAGCGACTACTTCAGCCGCCGTCTGCCGGACTACGTGCCCCGTCTCGAGGCACTGGCCGAGCAGAACCAGAGTAACGAACGGAACTTTGCGATTCTAAAGAGTCTCTACCACTATCTGGAAGATTTATGAGTTGTGAGTAGTTTCACAATAAATCCTTCCCGCTCATCCCCTTCTTCAGGTCATAATGACGAAGGGGATTTCCCCAAAAACCAATATCTTGCAACATCCTGAGCGGATGTCTCCCAAGCAAGAGATTTCTTTGGCCGAACGGAAGCCATTTGCTGATGCCTCGTCACCACGCACTGCTCGGATTACTGGCTCTGCTGCCGCTGGCAGCCAACGCCGCATACCGGTTCGATGTGCCGGATTATCTTGCTCGCCTGCCCGAGCAGACCTATCGCATCGTAGAACAGAACTTCAATACCCTTTATCAGCAGACTGATTTCACTCCCCTGATCACCAACAGCTACTTCAACGGCTCCCATCTCTACAAGTTTGTCGGGGTACCGCTGGCCATCAGCGCCCAGTCAGGTTTCCAGCTGGAGGTGTTTGGTCAGGTCTATAACCGCGCTTCTCAAGCCTATATGCACCTGAGCGAGGATATGTCCCTCTATCGAGTGATGCGGGTCGATCTGATGGGGAACCCCAATGATCAGCTGGCCATCGGTTTTGGTCTGGGGGTGCCCATCACCCCGTTGCTGACCCTCAAGGCGATCGCCTCCGGCAGTGACATCCCGGGCTATGGCTCCGCCAAATACGCCGTTGGTTTTGAGTGGCGTTACTGAAAAACGTGACTGATAACCGCTAATTGAAACAATTCAGGCTCCATGATGGAGCCTGAATTGTTTATGGTGAGGCTGTGATCAGGTGTAGTGGATCACCCGCCCCTCGCCCCCTTGCAGGGTGACAGCCGTACCGACTGCCTGCCCCTGCCAAAAATCTGTTCCCCCTTCCGGCAGCAGAAACTCCTGTGGTTGCCCCTCCCAGTTGAAGAGGCAGAGCAGAGTGCCGCCCTCGGGCAGGCTCACTTCACCACAGGCAAAGTCCATCGACTCGAAACGGGCAGAGGGTGCTCGGGCTGCGCAGAGCGCAAGCAGCTTGCGCAGTTGCGCCGCCTGCTCCTCATCGAGATCCTGCAGCCGATCACCGGCCAGCATCATGCCGCCGCTCGCCACCAGCGCTGCCAGATGGAAGCTGTAATCCGCCTTGCTTGCCTGCTGGCTCGGCAGATCACACAGACAGATGCAGTCGGGGTCGAGGGCCCAGAGCTTGTCATTCTGCCAGGCGCGGCAGAAGGCCTCGCGGGCGATCTGGCGATAGCGGTGGCCATTGCGCTCCACATCATCACTCACCCGCATGCCGTGCACCAGCCCAAGGCTCGGCCAGATGGGGGCGTTGCAACCGAGCAGGAAAGCGCCTTCACCTGCACCACGCAGGATGGCCGCCATGCCGCGCCGATAGGCCTCGACCCGGGTGGCGGCCAGATCGTGGAAACGGCCACCGTGGATGGCGCCCCAGAAATTGGCATCGAGCTTGAAGTAGTGGATGCCCCACTGCTCGCGCAGGGTTCGGAACACCTGCTCAAGGTGCGCCTGCACCTCGGGGTGGGTACCATCCAGCACATACCAGGGGGTGCAGCGCCAGCCGCCATAGGTGACACGCTCGGAGGGCAACGGCAGACCGTCATCCCCCTTCACAAACCAGTCGGGGTGATCCTGAAACACCTGCGAACCGGGTTCGGCAATAAAGGGAGCGACCCAGAGGGCGGGCTCGCAGCCAGCCTGTTTGATCTCCGCAGCCAATGAAGCAACACCTTGCTCGAACTTGGCCGACGGGGTAAGCCAGTCGCCCATTTTGGCCTGATAGCCGTCGTCGATCTGCACATAGCGCAGGGCCGGGAAGCGCTCGGCACGCACCTGCAGATTTTCGCGAATATCGGCGGCACTTACCTCGGCGTAGTAGTGATACCAGGAGCACCAGCCGCTCGGGCGCTCACTCACCTTGCCGATCAGCGAGCCGTGCTCGGCCTCGATCAGCCGTGCCAACTCGGCCAGCAGATCCTCGCGCTCAGCCCCTTCGAGGCAGATCAGCGCCTCGCTCTGCCAGTGCTCACCGGCTGCAAGTTTTCGCCCTTCGCAGTTCATCAGGATCTGCAAGCGGCCATCGGGATAGAGACGAAACTCCCCGCCAAAACGGTGGCAGCTGGCAAAGGCGAGCAGCAGCCACCCCTTGCCATGCTCTACCAGCAGCAGGTTGTGAATGGTGTGATAGCCATTGTCATCGGTGATGCGATAGACGCTGGCATCGGGACAACGGCCGACATGTTGTGGTGATTGCCAGCTGCCCATGGTCTGGGCCAGCATCTGGAATCCTTCGCCATAGATGGCACTCTCCACCGGCAGGCCAAGCTTGCCGTCAAACAGCACCCAGCGCTCAACCGGAGTGGCATCAGGGCCAGTGTTGTCGAGTCGCACCCGGCACAGGGGGCCTTCCCACTGACGGGTTTGCAGCAGATGGGGTGGCAACGCATTATCGTTCGCCAACTGGCGAACTCGGGACAAGAGGGATGTCATCACTACTCCTTGTAGTTCGAAAAGGGTTCTATCAGACGATGTTCAACAGATAATCTGCATACAAATCAGCTTCAAACGAACTGATTTCAGTTGTTATTGTTTTAATGCCGCGACCCGGCCTCTCTGGTAAACTGCGATTTTTCTTCCCAGTCGATGAGGTTCACGTGATCGCGCAACGCGCCTTGCTGTACTTTCGTGACTTTATGGTCATCGTCGCCTGCCTGCTGGCAGGCAAATCCGTGGCAGCCATCCTGCCGTTTGCGTTTCCCGGCAGCATCATCGGCATGCTGCTGCTGTTCGTGCTGCTCTCCCTGCAGCTGATCAAGCTGCACTGGGTCGAGCTGGGCGCTGGCTTGCTGCTGCGCCACATGGGCGTTTTGTTCGTGCCGGTCGCGGTCGGGCTGGTGGCCTGGCTAGAGCCCCTGCGCCAATCCTTCGGCGTCATCATGCTCTGCATCGTGCTCGGGATCGTGCTGATCCTCGCCACCGTCGGTCGGCTCTACCAGAGGATGAACAAATGATCTTCTGGCTAGCGATCCCTCTGACCCTGGCGCTCTATTTCGCCACCCGCGCCCTCTATCGACGCCTACCCTGGCCCATCATCAACCCTGTGCTGGTGCCGACCGCGGTGATCATCGGCCTGCTGCTCTGGTTTGATCTGCCCCTTGAGCAGTACGAGCGCGGCAGCAGCCCCATTACCATGCTGCTGGAACCCGCCGTAGTGGCGCTGGCGCTGCCGCTCTATCAGCAGGCACGCCAGATCCAGGCCAAGCTCAAGCCCATCCTAATCTGTACCCTCGCCTCCGTCTTGATCTCGGTGTGCACAACCCTGCTGATCGGTCATTTTATGGGCACAGATCCGGCGCTGCTCGCCTCCCTTGCCACCAAATCCATCACCACCCCACTCGCCATGAGCGTCAGCCAGTCCATTGGCGGCATTCCCGCCATCGCGGCGGCCGTGGTGGTGGTAGTGGGGATTGTCGGTGCCCTGATCGGCTACCCGCTGCTCAGACTGCTCAAAGTGACCGATCCGGAAGCCCAAGGGCTCGCCATGGGGGCCTGTGCCCACGCCATCGGCACCGCCACCTCCGCCGAGAAGGGGATCACCCAGGGGGCCTTTGCATCGCTCGCCATGGTGGTGTGCGGCATCCTCACCGCTGCCGTCGCCCCGCTGCTGTTTGCCATCTATCACTGGCTGATCTGATCACCCCATTGACCACCTGTTGACCATTCCGGGGGGCCTGCTGGCCTCTCGGGGTGCGACCTGCCGCACAATTTGCACAAGACAAACGTTTCCATTACCATCCCCCTCCGTTTGCCCGTCAGGGCGTGAGCCTGCTCACACATTTACCCGAGCTTGCTCCCTACAATGGCCGCCCAATTGGCCTTTGAGGACACACTATGCATCCCCGTTTTGCCAAGCCATTCGATACCCTCTCTGCCCCGCTCAAAGCAGCCGTGCAGCCCATGCTGGATAGTGCCGACTTCAACGCCCGCTTCACGCCGGAGCAAGTCGCCACCCTGAAAGCCGCCACAGGTCTCGATGATCGCGCCCTGCGCCTCGCCCTGTTGCCGCTGGCCGCCGCCTGTTCTGTGGCACCCATCTCCAAGTTTTATGTCGGTGCCATCGCCTGCGGCCTGAGTGGCAGCTGGTACTTCGGTGCCAACATGGAGTTCGCGGGGCAAGGTCTGTTCCACTCGGTCCACGCCGAGCAGTCCGCCATCTCCAATGCCTGGCTGGGTGGCGAGACCGGGATCAGCGAAATCACCGTCAACTACACCCCCTGCGGCCACTGCCGTCAGTTTATGAACGAGCTGAGCACCGCCAAGATCCTGAAAGTCTCTCTGCCCGATGACCTGAGCGCCCTGCAATCCTTCCTGCCCCACTCGTTTGGACCGGCAGATCTCGACATCACGGATGCGCTGATGAGCCCGCAGGATCACGCAGAGCTTGAGCTTCAAAGCGAAGACCCGCTGTGGCACGCCGCGCTGGCCGCAGCCCGTCAAAGCTACGCCCCCTACAGTCAGGGGTATGCCGCGGTGGCGCTGCAGTTTGCCGATGGCCGCACCTTCTCTGGCCGCTACGCCGAGAATGCCGCCTTCAACCCCAGCCTGCCGCCGATGCAGATGGCCTGCGCCCATGCGGTGCTTAATGGCGAAGATCTCGCCACCATCCGCCGCGCCGTGCTGCTGGAGAACAAAAACGGCCAGATCAGCCAGCGTGACTCCGCCCAGTCCACCCTCAAGGCACTGGGCTCCGTCAAGCTGGAGTATCAGGCGGTCTGACCCCTGCTTTGCGTCGATAAACGAAAGCCCCCGCACCTTGGTGCGGGGGCTTTTTTACTGGGCCGTTTAACCGGGAGCGACCGGTGATCCTCACGGCTTGGCGCGGTTGATCACCCCGTCTGACCGGTTGCTGATCAGACAGGTTTCAGCCGCGCGGTGAAGTGGCGCAGCAACGGCGGCTCGTAGTCAAAGGTGAGCCCGCGAATGTGGCTGGCCCGCGCTTTCAGCGCGATCAGGCAGTCGGCCACATAGTCCATGTGATCCCGGGTGTAGACCCGGCGCGGAATGGTGAGACGCAACAGTTCAAAATCCGCCGCCTCCTGCTTGCCGGTGGCGGGATCACGCCCCAGCAGCAGGGAGCCAATCTCCACCCCGCGCACGCCCCCTTCCAGATAAAGCTCGCAGGCGAGCGCATGGGCCGGGAACTGCTCGGCCGGAATATGGGGCAACAGCTTTTTGGCATCGACAAAGACCGCATGACCGCCGGTGGGGGTCTGGATGGGGATGCCAGCCTCGGCCAGCCGCTCGCCGAGATAGGCCACCTGACTGATACGGTAGGTGAGATACTCCTCATCCATCCCCTCGCGCAGGCCGATGGCAAGCGCCGCCATATCCCGCCCGGCAAGGCCGCCATAGGTGACAAACCCCTCCATCGCCACGCAGCGCACCTGCACCGCACGGAACAGGTCGAGATCCTCTTTAAAGCAGCAGAGCCCGCCGATATTGACCAACCCGTCCTTCTTTGCCGACATGGTGAAGATGTCCCCCAGCGCAAACATCTGGCGCACTATCTCCTTGATGCTGTGCTTGGCATAGGCCGGATCCCGCTCCATGATAAACTAGGCGTTCTCGGCGAAGCGGGCGGCGTCGATCACCACCGGAATATGGTGACGACGGGCCAGCTCGGAGACCGCCTCCATATTGGCCATGGAGACCGGCTGGCCACCGGCACTGTTGCAGGTCACCGTGATGATGATGCCGGCCACGTTGTCGGCCCCCAGGGTCTCGATGGTGTCACTCAGGCGAGGGAGATCAAAGTCCCCCTTCCAGGCATAAGGGGCCGTGGTGTCGAGCGCTTTCGGGGTAAGCAGGTTGATGGCCCGCGCCCCAGCCAACTCCACGTGAGCCTTGGTGGTGTCGAAGTGGTAGTTGGAGATAAAGACCGGCGCCTTGCCCTTGCAGCGTTTGACCAGCTCGGGGAAGAGGATCTGCTCCGCCCCGCGCCCCTGGTGGGTGGGCATCACATGCTGGTAACCAAAAATCTCGCGCACCGTGCGCTCCAGCTCGACGAAATTGCGGCTGCCCGCATAGGCCTCATCCCCCATCATGATGCCGGCCCACTGGCGATCGGACATGGCACCTGTGCCACTGTCGGTCAGCAGGTCGATATAGACATCCTCGGCCAGCAGCAGGAAGGGGTTCCAGCCAGCGGCCTCGAGGGCGGCGCGGCGCTCGGCGCCAGTGGTCTGTTTGATCGGCTCGACCATCTTGATACGAAACGGCTCGGGTATACGACGCATAAAAGACTCCTCACCGGCGCAAGGCCAGTGTGTTTGAAATCGGGATTGGCAAAGAGGCCGGGGCGATCAGGGTCGTCCGGCTGATAAATTCAAACGGCGGGTGCCGCCAATCAGCGGTGAGGAAAGTCGAAGGTGAGAATGGGATCCCGGGTATACCAGTGGGCGAGCAGGCAAGCTGCCCGGGGCGTAGCTGTCATGATTGGCATCACTCCCCTCCATATCGTTGTAGACAGTCGGTGGCCAATAAGATCCGTTGATGAATGCTGCCAATAGGCAGCCTCGCCACGTTAACGGCTGGTTAATTGGCAAACAAGGAGTGCACCGACGGGCTGTGCGCCCGCTCACAAAGTGCACATCTGCGCGGCAAACTGGCAGTGAGGTTGATCCGTCCACGTCCCCGGTTCGTTATTCTCCCTACCCACACGCCACATCCCCCATCAGCCAAGGCCGGAAGCCATCATGCATCGCAAACCCCATCTGCCCGAGAAGATCTGCCCCGTCTGCCAGCGCCCCTTCAGTTGGCGGCGCAAGTGGGCGCGCAGTTGGGAGGAGGTTCGCTACTGCAGCGAACGCTGTCGCCACGCTCGTCACCGCAGCCAGCAACCTGAGGGGGAGCGAGTCTGATGGAGCTGCGCCTGATTCTCGGCGATCAGCTGAACGCCGGTCACAGCTGGTTTCGCACCCCGGATCCGGCGGTCTGCTATCTGATGGCAGAGCTGCGTCAGGAGACCGACTACTGTCGCCACCATCGCCAGAAGGTGCTGGCCTTCTTTGCCGCCATGCGCGCCTTCGCGGCGGCACTCACCCAAGCGGGCCACCGCGTCTGTTACCTGACCCTTGATGAGAGCGCCCGCTGGCCCGACTTGCCCGGCTTGCTGGAGGCTCAGCTCGAAGCACATCAGGCCAGCAGCTTTGCCTGGCAGAGCCCGGATGAGTGGCGCCTCGCCAGCCAGTTGAAAAGCTGGGCGGCGGATCTTGTCATCCCAGCTACCGAGGTGGAGAGCGAACATTTTCTCACCCCCCGCGATGGCTGGCAGCGCTACCCCCATAGCCGGATGGAGTTCTTCTACCGCGCCCTGCGAAAGCAATACCAAGTGCTGCTCGATGAGCGCGGCCAACCCCTTGGCGGGCGCTGGAATTTTGATGACGAGAACCGCGCCAAACTGCCGGCGAGCCAGCCCATCCCGGCGCCCCTCACCTTTGCCAACGAGGTGATCGAGATTGATGCCATGCTGACCCGCCACGGGGTCAGCACCATCGGCGAGGCGGATGCCAGCAGGCTGCCCTGGCCCATCACAAGGCGCCAGAGTCGCGAGCTGCTCGCCCATTTTCTCACCCACTGCCTGCCTCACTTTGGCCGCTATCAGGATGCCCTGAGCGAGCGGGGCTGGAGTCTGTTTCACAGCCGTTTGTCGTTTTCCCTCAACAGCATGATGCTTCATCCGCTTGAGGTGATCCGCGCCGCCGAGACCCACTGGCAGGCCAATCAGGCCACCATCACGTTGGCACAGGTGGAGGGGTTTATCCGCCAGATCCTCGGCTGGCGCGAGTTTGTCCGCGCCCTCTACTGGGAAAAGATGCCCGACTACCAGCAGGCCAATTTTCTCGGGGCCAACCGGCCGCTGCCCGGTTTCTTCTGGAGTGGCGAAACCAGGATGGCCTGCGTGCGTCACGCCATTCGCCAGTCTCTTGAGCATGGCTACGCCCACCATATCCAGCGGCTAATGGTGACCGGCAACTTTGCCCTGCTGGCGGGGATCGATCCTGACGAGGTGGATGACTGGTATCTCGGTATCTATGTGGATGCCATCGAGTGGGTCGAGCTGCCCAACACCCGCGGCATGAGCCAGTTTGCCGATGGCGGCCTGATGGGCAGCAAGCCCTACGCCAGCAGCGGCGCCTATCTCGAACGGATGGGCCACTACTGCAAGGGGTGCCACTATCAGGTCAAAGCCCGCAGCGGCGACGGAAGTTGCCCCTTCAACAGCCTCTACTGGCACTTTCTCTGGCGCAATCGGGAAAAACTGGGCGGCAATCCCCGCCTCGCCCTCCCCTATGCCAACTGGGATGGCCAAGCCGCCGAACAGCAGCAGGCCATTCTGGCGACGGCGGAGCAGTACCTGATCAAGCTGGAGCAGTTGTAAGCGGGCCATGTCCCCTGGCACATTCACACTGACAACAGCACAGCGATTTACGCTGGCAATCAGGCTCACCATCGCACCAAACACCAGCTTGTGACAGGCAAGCAGACGGAGATCCCAATCCTGCGCAGAGCGGTTGAATATCCTGTGGCGGCTGATTATGGTGGTGGCCACATCAGGAGATCAGTCAAGGAAAGACGATATGGAGATAGTGGTTCTCGGTGGCGGCGTAATTGGGGTAACCAGCGCCTGGTATCTGGCCAAAGCGGGTCACAAAGTAACCCTGCTGGAGCGACAAGGTGGCGTCGCCCTTGAAACCAGCCATGCCAACGCCGGGCAGATATCCCCGGGTTATGCGGCCCCCTGGGCGGCCCCCGGCATTCCCCTCAAGGCCGCCAAGTGGATGCTGCAAAAGCATGCCCCCTTCACCGTGCGCCCCACTGCCGACCCCTTCCAGCTGCGCTGGATGCTCAGAATGCTCGCCAACTGCACCCCGACCGCCTACGCCACCAACAAGGGGCGCATGGTGCGTCTGGCCGAATACAGCCGCGACTGCATGAAGCGGCTGCGCGACGAGCTGAGCATCGATTACGAAGGGCGCCAGCTCGGCACCCTGCAGCTGTTTCGCAGCCAATCCCAGCTCGATGCCAGTCAGCGCGATATCGAGGTGCTGGAGGAGTATGGCGTCCCCTACCAGTCGCTCGATGCCAGCGGCTGCGAGGCGGCAGAGCCTGCGCTGGCGCGGGTGCGTGGCAAAATCGTCGGCGGCTTGCGTCTGCCCGGCGACGAGACCGGCGACTGCTTCCGCTTCACCAAGGCCCTTGCCCTTGAAGCCGAGAAGCTCGGGGTCAAGTTCGTCTTCAACTGCGACATCGACGAGATTGAGCAAGCCCGTGGCCGAGCCGTGGCGGTGCGGGCGGGCGAGCAGCGCTATCGCGCCGATGCCATCGTCTGTGCGCTCGGCAGCTATGCCACCGGTTTTCTACGGCCGCTGCTGCGCCCGCTCGGGCTGGAGCTGCCTGTCTATCCGGTCAAGGGCTACTCCCTCACCCTGCCGATGATCAACGCCGAGGCCGCACCGCGCAGCACCGTGCTCGACGAGACCTACAAGGTGGCTATCACCCGCTTTGACGAGCGGATCCGGGTCGGCGGCATGGCGGAGCTGTCGGGCTACAACCTCGCTCTCAACCCCAGACGCCACGACACCCTGGCGATGGTGGTGGGCGATCTCTTCCCCGAGGGGGGCGATATCAGCCAAGCCGAGTTTTGGACCGGCCTGCGCCCCATGACACCGGACGGCACCCCGCTGGTGGGGCCGAGCCCCATTCCCGGTCTCTGGCTCAATACCGGCCACGGCACCCTGGGCTGGACCATGGCAGCCGGTTCGGGTCAGCTTCTGTGCGATCTTATCAACGGCAGCGAGCCCGCCATCAGCGATGAGGGGCTCACTCTGGCTCGTTACGGCTAAGCACCTAAGCTGTCGGGCTGTTTCACTCGCCAACTACGCCCAGCAGAGGACGTCCTCAACCGCTTTATTGACAGGCCACCGCCAAAAACGGTGGCCTTTTCGTCTGATGTTGACCTTCTCCCTCCCCGTCTGCCTGAGCGGTGCTCTGGCTGCCGGTTAATGCAGCAAACGGCACAGAATATTGCGCAATTCGACTTGCGCAAGCCGCCACAATCCGTAATGTGGATAGACGCATTTTTCGCAGCGCATATTTTTTAAATGGCCTGTAAACCGCTTGTAAACAGGCGTCGCCAGACAAGGGGTTACGGGTGTCATCGCGAGTTTCTTTAGCAGCAATCCAGGGTAGGACAATATGAAAAAAGTAGGTTTGGTCGGTTGGCGTGGCATGGTGGGATCGGTTCTGATGAGCCGGATGCAGGAAGAGCAGGATTTCGCCCATATTCAACCCACATTCTTCACCACCTCCCAGGCCGGTGAGGCCGCTCCCAACTTCGGCGTCGATGCCGGTACTCTCCAGGACGCCTTCGATATCGAGGCGCTGGCCAAGCAGGATATCATCATCACCGCCCAGGGCGGCGACTACACCAAGGATGTCTATCCGCGCCTGAAAGCCGCCGGCTGGCAAGGTTACTGGATTGACGCCGCCTCCTCCCTGCGGATGGAGAAAGACGCCGTCATCATTCTGGATCCGGTCAACGGCGACGTTATCGAGCAGGCCCTGAACGATGGCATCAAGACCTTCGTCGGCGGCAACTGCACCGTCAGCCTGATGCTGCTGGCCCTCGGCGGCCTGTTCAAGGCCGATCTGGTGGAGTGGGTGAGCGTTGCCACCTATCAGGCAGCCTCCGGTGGCGGAGCCCGCCATATGCGCGAGCTGGTTACCCAGATGGGGATGCTGCGTGACGAAGTGGCGGTCGAGCTGGCTGACCCCGCCTCCGCCATCCTCGACATCGAGCGCAAGATCACCGAGAAGACCCGTTCCGGCACCCTGCCGGTGGACAACTTCGGCGTGCCGCTGGCCGGTGGCCTTATCCCCTGGATTGACACCAAGCTCGACAACGGCCAGAGCCGTGAAGAGTGGAAGGGTCAGGCCGAGACCAACAAGATTTTGGGTATCGAAAACGCCGTCATTCCGGTGGATGGTTTGTGCGTGCGGATCGGCGCCCTGCGCTGCCACAGCCAGGCGTTCACCATCAAGCTGAAAAAGGATGTGCCGCTGGCGGAGATCGAAGCGCTGCTGGCTGCCCACAACGACTGGGTGAAAGTGATCCCCAACGATCGCGACATCACAGCCCGCGAGCTGACTCCGGCGGCCGTTACCGGCACCCTCAGCATTCCGGTGGGCCGTCTGCGCAAGCTCAATATGGGACCTGAGTATCTGGCCGCCTTTACCGTGGGTGACCAACTGCTGTGGGGCGCCGCCGAGCCGCTGCGCCGGATGCTGCGTATCCTGCTGGCGCGCTAATCCGCAAGCTATAGGCAGATACAACAAGGGCGGGGAGTCACACTCCCCGCCCTTTTTCATTGCCTGTTTTTATGACCCGTTTAACGGGTTCACGGCCTTGCCATTACTTGAGCAGGATTCGCTGACAGCCGCTGTAGATCTCGGCCCGACCGGGGCGGCAAAAACCGACCAAGGTGAGCCCGGTCTGCTCGGCTCGCTCGACCGCAAGCTCGGTGGCGGCCGAAATGGCGAGCAGGATCTCGACCCCGGCGCTGGCGCACTTTTGCACCATCTCGAAGCTGGCGCGGCTGGTTACCAGAATGGCGCCATCCCGCCGACCAGTGCGGCACAGATGACCCACCAGCTTGTCCAGCGCAATATGGCGCCCCACATCCTCGCGAATGGCGAGAATATTGCCCTCCCCGTCCAGATGCACCGCCGCATGGGTGGCGCCGGTGCGCTGGCCCAGCAGCTGGAGCGGGCGCAGCGCGCTCAATACCTTGTCGATATGGCCCACCGCCAGACGCTGACTGTCGGGCAGCATTGGTTGGGTGCGGATCACCTGCTCCAGACTCTCGCTGCCGCAGATGCCGCAACCGGTGCGCCCCGCCATGGTACGCCGCTTCTCTTTGAGGCGATGAATGCAGCGGTTGGCCAAGGTGATATGCAGCTCAATCCCCTGACAGCCGTCTATCTGCTCGATGTCGTGGATATCGAGCAGGCTGTCGATGATCCCCTCGGATAGCGAAAAGCCGATGGCGAAATCCTCCAGATCGGAGGCCGAGCACATCATCACACTGTGGGCGATGCCGTTGTAGACCAGCGCCACCGGCGTTTCGGAGGGGAGCTCCATCTCGCTGTCGCAGGTCAAGGTATCGGCGCGGTAGTGCACCACCTCGCGGTGGATGGCGCAGCGTGCCAGTTCGCTCTGCTCGCTTTGTTCTCTCTGCTCGCTCTGCTCACTCCGCATCTCAAGCTCTATGGCCTCTCTCATGGTGCGACCCCGTCAATGATCTCGGGATCCCGGGCCGAGATGCCGAGCCGCTTCATTTTGGAGAGCAAGGTCGTGCGCTTCATGCCGAGGCGGTTGGCTGCCCCCCGCTCGCCAGCGACTATGCCGTTGCAGTCGCGCAGGGCGGCGATGATAGCCTCGCGCTCATCCTCCGGCCCCTCGGCAAAGAGCGGCGTGGCGGGCTCGTCATAGACCAGGGTCTCAATCTTGTGGTAGCCCTTGAGGGGCATCAGCTCATCGGGCGAGAGGTTGAGCACATGGCCGCGGGTCATTACCACGGCGCGCTCGATAACGTTCTCCAGCTCGCGGATATTGCCGTACCAGGGCAGTGACACCAGCATCTTCATGGCATCGGCGGGGATCGAGGTGATGGTGCGGCGCATCCGCTTGGCGATCTTCTTGATAAAGAAATTGACCAAGAGCGGAATATCCTCGCGGCGCTCGCGCAGCGGCGGCAGTTCGATGGGAAAGACGTTGAGGCGGTAGTAGAGATCGCTTCTGAAACGCTTGTTCTTGACCATTGAGAGCAGATCGCAGTTGGTGGCGGCCACCAGCCGCACATCCACCGCGATGGGGTTGCTGTTGCCTACCCGCTCCAGCTCGTGTTCCTGCAATACCCGCAAGAGTTTGGGCTGCAAGTCCAGCGGCATATCCCCCACTTCGTCGAGGAACAGGGTGCCTTTGTGGGCCCGCTCGAAACGGCCGATGCGCTGGGTCAGGGCGCCGGTAAAGGCCCCCTTTTCGTGGCCAAAGAGATCGCTCTCGATAAGGCCGGTGGGAATGGCGGCGCAGTTCACCTTCACCATCTCGTGGTCGTGGCGGGCACTCAGGGCGTGAATGGCCTGGGCGATCAGCTCCTTGCCGGTACCAGTCTCGCCGAGGATCAGCACCGTGCTGTCGCTCTCGGCCACCAGCCGCACCTTCTCCAGCACGCTCTCCATCACCGTGCTCTGGTAGATGATGTGGGGAAACTCCCCCTGCATCTGCGGCTCGTTGATGCGAATGGTCTTCTCGCGGGCCCCCGTGGTGTTGGAGATCTCCTGCTGCGCCTGCACGTTGTTCATGGCAATGGCGGTGCGCGCCGCCACCTGCTCCAGCAGAGAGATATCGATATCGGCAAAAAAGTCGGCGTTGGGGTGCGAGAGGATCAACACCCCCAGCAGGTTGCCCCGATAACGCAGCGGCAAAATGCAGGAGCTGTCGGCCTCTGGCGGCAGGATCTGGGAGGTAAAGCGGCAGCGATTGCTGCAGCCGTGGCTATGTTCGCGATAGACAAAAAACGGCTCGCTATGACCAAGGGCCCCCTGCAGGCACTTCTTTTCAAAACAGGAGTGATCGATGATGCCCGGCTGCTCGCTCTGGTGCTGATTGACCAGATAGCTCTTGAAGCTGTCGGAGGTGGCGTTGTACTCCGCCAGACACAAGCTGCTGATGCCGAAGTGGTGGTGCAGGATGGCAAACAGGCTCTTGGGCAGCTCGGCGATGCGCACCAGTTTGATTACCGCGTTGGTCACATCCACCAGAATTTTGCAGCTGTCGCGCTCAAGGCGCAGGGAGTTGGCCTGCTCCAGAGTGCGCTCCTTGTCGAGCACGTTCTCCAGCGCAATGGCGATAATGGCCGCAAGCTGGGTCAGTTTGGCAAGGGTCTCCATGGTGAAGCTGTCGAGCTGGGTGTTGATAAACTCGACCCCGCCAAGGTGGCTGCGGGCGGTGGTGATGGGGAGCTGGCAATAGGAACGCAGCCCCCCGTAGACCCCTTCGCGATCCAGCGCCGGGCAGCGATTCTCAAAGCGGGCGGCAGCGAGAATGATGGCCTGTTCCGGGGTCTCTTTGGTAGGTCGGGGGGAGAGGTGCAGCTCTGCCTTGGGGCAGACCAGATGCTTTGGGCCGGAATGTCCCATGAAGTAGAAGATGGCCTCCTCGTCCGCACCCATGTTGAGGATCAGGTTGACCCGGGTCACGCCGCCGAAGCTGGCATCTATCTTGTTGAGTTTGTGGATAAAATCATCGAGCGTCACGGCCGACAGGAGGGATTTGGAGAGCAGGAGGAAACCGTCGTCCCAGATGGGAGAGATCTCGTCCAGGGGGATGGCACTCACATTTAGGGAAGGTGCGAACAAGTCCCTGATATGAGATCATGTTTGTCATCTGGAGCCATGGAACAGGGTTCATCATGAGTCATCAACTTACCTTCGC